>CAINRC010000162.1 GCA_903852495.1 uncultured Geobacteraceae bacterium
CAGGAAGCCCCGTCGCTTGCGGCGGGGTAGTTCACAGGAGTCCTCTTCTATCTCCCGGTATCCCTCAAGTTTAGCCCAACAAAAGTAAAACTATGGAGGTAATCACAATGTTTCGACAGTTTCTTTTATTAGTAGTGGTGGCGTTTCTTCTGGGAGGATGTGCGGTCAGTCAAAATCTGCACCACTTACAAATGGCAGATATGAAGCTGAGTAATACTTGTTTTGACATGAAATTAGGCTGGAATGTTGCGCTCACAGCGACTGAAACACACATTGATGGTCTGATAAAAAACAACTGGAATACACAGATCTCTGACGTTGAACTATGGGTAAGTCTGCTGGACTCAAATGCTGAGACTATCGCCAGAAAGTCATTTTTTGTTTCTGGTTCCCTTGCAAAGGATGAAACCACCCCGTTCAGTATTGTGCTTCCTGTTCGAGCAGAAACCGGCTCTAAACTTATCTTCACCTACCATTACAACCCTCATTCCGGAGGTGATTCAGACTGGTGGATGCAGAGCTTTGAAGCGAACATTCCCATGGACACAGAGCAGCAGAAGTAAAATAACTGACCCCACTGAGCACAGGAGATAGCCTCGATGATTCCGGAAAAACTGTTGGAAATATTAAAGCAGGATGGAGTAGTTGCCATTGCAACGATGGGACAAGATGGCCCGCATATGGTCAACACGTGGAACAGCTACATCAGAATTTCTGCTGATGGCCGCTTATTAATTCCGGCGGGATACATGCACCGTACAGAAGGCAATATTGCTTTCAACAACAATGTGTTGATCACTTTAGGGAGTAGCAAGGTCACTGGCAACAATGGACCCGGAGCCGGATTTCTAATCAAGGGGACGGCCGATTTTATCACATCAGGACCTGATTTTGATGTGTTGAAGGCGAAATTTGAATGGCTGCGAGCGACACTGGCTGTTACCATCGATTCGGCTACGCAGACTTGGTAGCATCCGGATAGTGCGTGGGGGGCAAGTCTCAATTGACTACATTAGCAAGTTTTGTATCTGGTTGAAACTTGCCCTTTGGTGGTCGTAACTAATTGGCTACAGTATTTTTCGCGGGAGCATTTATCGGCTCGGTTTGAGAATAGTCCTCTTTCGCCCATTTCCATTCTTCATCATTCAAGTCATCAACCTTTTCAGAGGGGTCTTTGACATAATAATCACAGTGGCCATCCATGTCATTATATAGATGCTGAGCATCAACAAAATCGAGCTTGGCTCTGGCAATAAAGGCGCCAAATCGGACTTCATTTTGAATATAATACGTTTTATTAGGCTCAAACCGTAACAGCATGGAGGCATAATTTTCGCCGTGGGCTGTAACGTAATGATCACCGGGTTCAACTGTAGAAACAAAAAAACTATGCCCTTTAGTTGTGCCGATGAATTGACGATCAAGATAATTTTCAAAATTAACACCACTTCCCAAAAACGTAGTGCGGCCGACAACTAACGCCGCCTTACCAGGCTGAGCAGTTATACCCCGCACATCCGGGCAGGGGTCAGTTTTAACCATGTATTTCGGCCCGCAAGCGGTTAGGGTAGCCAAAACCATCAGCAGTGATACAAATATTAATTTTTTCATAAATCCTCCTTTGTCCTTGGCTCGCATAAATAAATATAAAATATAGTTAAGACAGGGTCTTAGCGGCCTTAATGCCAAATGCGCTATTCGTAACAAACAGTGAACTTTTTGCCATATCACACGATTTCGTATGCAAAATGACGTACAGGAATAAACTCTAATTTACAACCTGCATTCCCGGTTTATTGTAACGAGGCAGGCGGAACAACACCCATAGCCTCATAAAGTGCTGCTTGTCGCTTTGTTACTTCA
>CAINRC010000163.1 GCA_903852495.1 uncultured Geobacteraceae bacterium
AGCCGTTGGTATATGCATCATAAATCCCAAAAAGCTTTGGGCAATGGAAATAGCCAGCAGGGTAATGGTCAAACTGTTGTTTTGTTCAACGATACCTATACTGAATATAATCAGCCGGAGGTTGGTCGTGCGGCTATAGAGGTTCTTGAGAGTGCCGGGTACTCTGTTATATTGGCAACACTGGGCGACAGTCAGCGAACAGCAATTTCCCAAGGCCTCCTGGATCAGGCAAAGCGAGGAGGGACTCGGCTTTTCCAGAAACTTGATTTTCTTTCGAAGAGTGATATTCCAATACTTGTTTGTGAACCCAGTTGTGCTTCAGCATTGACTGATGACCTTCCTGATCTTATTGAAAATATTGATCTTTCAATAAGAGTTGCAAAAAGAGTGAAAACTATAGACAATTTTTTGGAGCAGCAGCTAACTATTGGCAAGTGCAGTTTGTCTTGGAAAGAAGCTGTTTCTGGAGAGCAACGTGAGTTTCTTGTACACAGTCACTGTCACCAGAAAACCCTTGATGGCGCACAATGGACACATCGCCTGCTTGCCCGTATTCCTGGTGCTATTGTAAAAGATACTGAGGCTGGTTGTTGTGGAATGGCAGGCTCATTTGGTTATGAGGTTGAACACGCAGAATTGTCACGTAAAATTGCAGCTGAGCGCCTGTTGCCTCGTTTAGCTCAAGCCAGCAGAGCAACGCAGATTGTCGCGAACGGTTTTTCCTGTCGCCACCAGATAGCCGATCTAACAGACCGAAAACCGTTGCATGTGATTGAAGTGTTGCATGCTTTTTGTGAAAAGTGATCTGTGTCCATATCAGGTTGAATTGATTGCAATAATAAAGTTAGAACTATGCCAAAAGTCCTGATTACAACAGTCCCGTTTGGAGATAAAAACCGACTTCCGCTTGAGTTTCTTGAAGATGCAGGCATTGAGTATCTAATCAATCCTCTTGGTCGTAAGTTGAAAGAAGACGAATTGGTAGAGATGGTGACTGATTTTGATGTACTTATAGCAGGTACAGAGGCGATTACCGATAAGGTGATGAGTCATGCCAGTCGTCTTAAGCTGATTTCACGAGTCGGTATTGGGCTGGATAGCGTTGACCTTTTGGCCGCTGAGAGGCGTGGTATCAAAGTGAGTTATACTCCAGATGCCCCTGCTCCGGCAGTTGCTGAACTCACTATTGGGCTCATGCTATCCTTGCTGCGTTCAGTGCACATCTCAAATGCGCAAATGCATCGAGGGGAATGGCATCGTTATTTTGGCAGGCGCATAGCTGAAGTGACTGTCGGTATTATTGGTACAGGTCGCATCGGTGGGCGTGTTCTCAGACGTCTTTCTGCATTTGGGACTCCTCGGATATTGGTAAATGATATTCATCCAAATCCAACGGTAACTACTGAACTGAAGCTGGAATGGGTGGGAAAAGAGGAAATATATCAACAAGCTGACTTGATAAGTTTACATCTCCCGCTTACCATGCATACCAAAAATATGATTCGCAAAGAACATCTTTTGCAGATGAAGCCTGATGCTCTAATTATAAATACATCGAGAGGTGGCATTGTCAACGAACAGGATCTTGCTGAAGTACTTAAGTATGGTCACTTGGCAGGTGCTGCAATTGATGTTTTTGAACAGGAGCCGTATTGCGGCGATCTCTGTGGTATAGAGAGATGCCTCTTGACCTCGCATATGGGTTCAATGTCTATTGATTGCCGGACTCGCATGGAAAT
>CAINRC010000164.1 GCA_903852495.1 uncultured Geobacteraceae bacterium
AGTGTCTGGTTACCGATCAATATAACCTACGATAAAGGGCTGCAAATCATCACATTACGGGCACGGGAGAAACTTCCCCTTCAGCAACTCCTGGAACGTAAAGCCCAGTTTCAGAACATGAAAAAGGCATCACTTGACGATGATCCTTCATTCCCCAACGTAACCCCCCCCTATCGTTTGTTGGCACCACCTGTCGTCGATTTCGCCACATCCGTTGATTTTTCCGGTACGAACCTCCGTACTGTCAACCATCGGCAATCACTGATCGCTTCAGGCGACCTGGCGGCGTTGAACGCCACTATCAACCTGTCCAACAGCAATGGGACGCTGGACCGGTCCGATTTCACCGCCGGGCGTACCGACGCACAGGGGGAATTGCTGGGATCTTTGCACGCAACACGATACGCCATGGGCGCTGTCCAGACACCGGCGTTTGCCGGCATAAGCAAGGTCAGTGACCCTCTGTACGGGTTCCTTGTCACTAGCCGCCCAACGACGCTGCCTTCGCAATTTGCCAGTCACGACATCGTCGGGCCGATACCGCAGGGATGGGACGTGGAGCTGTACTACAATGGCATACCGATCGGGTACCAGGCGGCCTCCAAAGAGAGTATCTACCGGTTCACCAACCTTCCCTTGAAGATCGGGCCGAACGATTTCCGGATTGTACTCCATGGACCCAATGGGGAAACCCGTGTCGAACACCAGCAATTTTTGCTTGATGGCATGATGGTTCAACCGGGCAAGTTTCAATATACTGTCGGCGCTAACAGGGAGGTGAAACGGGGGGATCAGAATGGAACCGGCATTTTCATGCTGGATTTCGGCTTGACGAAAGAGATCTCGGGATTCATCGGGGAATTGACTGTTGCCGATAAGGCGGGACGGTATACCTATTACGCTGACACCGGTTTCAAAGGCACATTCGGATCATACTTTATGTCGTTGGACCATGTGCGGTCAAGTGAGGGCGGTTCAGCAACTCTGCTCTTTCTCAAAGGGTATTCCGGCGGTTTTTATATAACGGCAGGGCAGACGCTTCTAAATAACTTTGTCAGCGAAAACTTTCCGGTCATGACTGATCCGATTGACTTTACCAACTCCCTGAAGGTGGAGGGGACGCTCCCTCTGCAGCTGCGTATGCCATTCGGGGTGGAAGCCGCTCTTGAACACCGGCGGTCTGGAGAGACTATCCCCTCATTGACCGGGCAAATATCCAGTGAGATCAGTAAAATAAGCGTATCAGAACAGGTGACTTCCCGCATGGAAAAGAATGTTGTATCAACCGTTGGCATAACGCAGGTCGGGACCTCCTTGCGTGAGATCAATCTGCGGGGACAAGTGAGCTATATCCTGTCCCCCAAGCCGGCCGCTTCTACTATGCAGCTGACCGCCACAAAAGATATTGGCGCAACCTATCAACTTTCCGGTCAGGCAAGCCATGATCCCGCAACAGGCAATTGGGATTTTACCGCAGGGGTGTCAAAACGGATAGGCGCCGTCGGTTTTATGGTAAACGCGGGCGCATCAACCTCGGGAGCATATACCGTTTCATCGCAACTCTCTATTTCAGCCGGTATGAGCCCACGCACCGGTGGAGTAGTTACGGACGCCTTTCCCATGTCATCGTATGGCGGCCTGGAACTGTTGGCCTATGTGGACAAGAACGGCAACGGCTACTACGACAAGGGGGATCAGGTTTTGGAGGGAGTGCACTTCTTTCTGAACAAAGGCATGACGCCGGGAGCGACGGATAAGGATGGTATCCTGTTTATCAAGCAGTTACCCACCGGCATACCACTTGATATCAGCGTAGCCCAGGATACTATTGCTGAGCCGTTTCTTGTGCCGACGGCCTCTGGGTACCGCATCGAAGCACGTCCGGGTGTGATGTCCGCGCTCGATTTCCGTTTTATACCAAGCGGAGAAGTAGATGGTATGGTGCAGTTCAGATCCATGAACGGGATCGCCCCCGTGGCCGGCGTTCGTCTCTCCCTGATGGACAAAAATGGCGCCGTCGTAGCCACAACCACCAGTGAACAAAGCGGCTACTTCCTCTTCAAAAAGGTAACAGGTGGAGTATATTCTGTACGGCTTGATGAAGGTGATGCACTGAGGCTGGATGCTCATTTGGAGAAGTCTATTACCGTTGAAATGCCTGCTGATGGCGATATGTTAAACGGTAACGATCTGGTTCTCCTAAAAAATGGTGCGGCGCCACTTAAAAAATAAGTCCGGCAATAAAACGGCGTGGCGCTATTTCAGCAAACTCACGACACCGTCATCCAGGTCATATCGAGCGGCAACAATTTTCAGTTTACCTTCAGCGATAAGATGCTTGAGTATTTTTGACTGTTTCGGCAGGTAGGCAGCAACACGTTTTGCATTGGCCGTGACGACACATTCGACAAAATCATCTTTTTTGCTGTCAGCACATTTAGTTGTTCCCCGGCACGCATCACACTCCCTGGCCGCCTGTTGTGCGGCGGGAGCGATCCCTTTCACGATGGCATCAATGTTGGCACTCCCCGTACTTTTTCCCTTGCTTTCAACCGTTGCTTTTACGGCACCGCAGCGCTCATGGCCTAGCACCATAACAAGCGGTGAGCCGAGGTGCTCGGCGGCATATTCAATGCTGCCGATAACGATCGGGTCTGGAACATTGCCCGCCACCCGTACGACAAAAATCTCACCAAGCCCCTTGTTAAAGATAAGCTCCGGCGGAACACGCGAGTCGGAACAGGCGAGAATGATGGCATACGGTTTCTGCGATTTAGCCAGAGCGGTACGGCTGGCCGCGTTACTCCGTTCACCAACCGTCAACGTGTCTGCGGCATACTGTGCATTGCCATCAAGAAGCTTTTGCAGCGCCTCGTCGGGCGTAACGGCTTGACTGCCGGAAGAGGCTGTAGTAACTGCCGACCATAAGAGTGTAAGAGTCAGACAGGTTGCCATGATGGATCTCTTCATTGTTTACCTCCGTAAATTTCAGTGTGCTTCATACATTCAACGTATTCTGCCGGCTATTGCCAACCTTCCAAACCCAGCTCACGCCAGCCCCGGCTCCGCTTTCTGCCGCTGCGGCACTCTGATGAACTGGGCCAGAATCAGGGAAACGACCCCCAGGGCGGCGCCCATGAAAAACGGAATGCGGTAGTCCAGCATCCAGAGATACCCACCCAGGGCCGGGAGGAAAACCGCAGCGATATGGTTGATGGTAAACCCGACCGCCGACGACGGGGCGATATCCTCCGGGTCGGCAATCTTCTGAAAATAGGTGCGGATAGCTACGGCAAAGTTGAACAGGATATAGTCGAGGATGTACATTCCCGCCACAAGCCACTTGGAGGAGGCGAACGCATACGTAAGAAAGACCATGATGACCCCCGCATATTCGATGCTGCAGAGGGTGCGTTCACCAAAGGCGTTAATGGCCCTGCCGATCATGGGGTTGATAATCCAGTTGATGATGTTGTTGATGAGAAAGAGCAGCGTGATGGTCTGCACCGAGAAATGAAATATCTTGACCATGAGGAACATGGAAAAGACCATGTAGATCTGCCGCCGTGCGCCGGACATGAAGGTCAACAGGTAGTACAGCCAATAGCGGCGTTTCAAAAACATGCGCAGTTTCTGCGGCGGTACGCCGGTATGGGTGGGGTCCTGAAACAGTGCCCAGATACCGGCCAGAAAAACCACCGCTCCCACCACCAGAAATATGCCGGTGTAGTCCATAACAAAGCCGAGACACCAGATGACCCCCGCCGAGATGATACTGGTGATGGCCGCCAGGCTGCGCAGCCTCCCCATCACCAGCGGCGTCTGGTGGGTTGAAAAATACTGGAGGGTGAGGGACTGGTTGACTGTTTCATAGTAGTGGAAGCCGAAGCTCATTATCAGGGTGGTGAAGGCGATGCCGCCGAATGAAGGGAAAAAACCGGTCAGGGCGACGCCGAAGCCGAGCAGGACAATGGAGAGAGATGCCAGGCGATGCTCACGAATGACCAGCATGACGTAAATGGCTGTGAGTGCCAGAAAGCCGGGAATCTCCCGCACCGACTGGAGCAGGCCGATATGAACCCCCTCCAGGTGGATTGTTTCGACGGCGTAGTTGTTGAACAGGATGGTGTACCCCTGCAGTCCCGCCATGGAGGCTGCGGTGAGAACGGCAAGGAAGCGGAACATTGGCTGATTGACGGAGGTGAACATTGAGATCCTTTGTTTCCGGGTGTGTATAACGTGTCCAGTCCAGGCTGACGGGGCATGATTGTACGCTCATGGAGCTATAATTCAAGCGGTCAAAAGCTAACCCCTCCTGTCCTCCCCTTAGATAGTTTCCGTCCGGAAAGGGTGCTTTTTCCCCCTGGCGGCGTCAATCTGCGGCCTTACGTGTGCGGCGTACCGATGTACGCCTCCGTGTAATCCCTTGATTTCCTTGCCAGGAGAAAAAATCCCCGCTTTCCGCTACGGAA
>CAINRC010000165.1 GCA_903852495.1 uncultured Geobacteraceae bacterium
ATCTCGGTGAAAATTTTCTGGATGAGGGTTATGACGCCTATGATGATGACCGTGGATTTAAGAGAGATGTCATCAAAGTGGTAATGATGTCTGCCATCAATGCTCAAGAGGATGACAAGGCTGATGGTGATACCAAAGCGATCCGAGCAACATGGGACACATTAATCAAGAAGCATAACGCTAAGCGGAAGGAGCATGACATCACATCACACCAGTGCCTTTATGACATGCTGGAGGAAATCAAAGAGAAACATCCACGTATTAAAAAATTTCTGGGTTCAGGTGAAGGTATCAAGCTGATGAGAGAGGACTCTGATATCGCCATAGAAATCTTAAGACTGCATACGAAAATGAATGTGCCAATTCTCTCAGTTCATGACAGCTTTATAGTTCCCAGATACTTCGAACCGTTCACCCGTGACATAATGAACCAGGCATATGGCAAACTTGTGGCAAAGTACCTCGGAGCAGGCTACTCAAGCGAAACCGAAACTATCAACTGTATTACTGGTGAGATCTCCAAGGAAGAGACAGAATGCAATCTGAATGTTCAAGGATTGATTAAACCGGCATTCAAACCAGATGTGCTAAAAGACACTTTCATGAGACTTGATCAGAGGGCAGATACTAAACAGTTAAGAAGGCACCGCAGGTGGAAGAACAATAAATATCAGTTTGATAAGGTTATAAAGTTTCTTCAGAGGAGAGTTAGAAGTTCTAAGCCTAAGCAGTTGGCATAAAGGAATAGATACTACACCCATTACTCATCCCACAAGTCACGTCAAGCCGCTAATATTGGGGCTTGACGTTGTAAATTATCCTTTGAAACGTTGTTTATCTCCAGAATGGAATTCGATGCACATATTTTGATATGTTTTCACTGGTGACTAAGCGTCGCTTCAATTGACTTGAGCAAATTTCACCCACTTCAAAAATAAATTGTTCAGCTTTGAGGGGTTAGCAGATAGTGTCACTGGAAAAATAAAAAAAATATGATTTAAGCCAGCATTAGCAGAGATCCAACCGCACACATATTTGTGTCATCCTGTATCCTCATAACCAGCTTTTTTCTCTTCAATTTCAATATTATCCCTGGCCTTTTTAATATTTTTGTAAACTTTTTTTCTGTTTTTACTCAACTCTGGGTCATCATTCCTCTGATACAGTATATTATACATATCATCTTGCAATATATTCACCAGGGCGGTAAGGCGGCTAACTTCAATAGTCTCATTACGCTCATTGGCCTCTTCCAGCTTAGCTTTCTGCTCATCTATTTGACGATATAGCATAGTGACTTTTTCTCTATCTTCAACCGATAGCTTGGATGCAGCATTCTTCAGCTTTTCCATATTATTGCCGTCATCGGAATTTTCATCACCAGCATCAAGATCCTCTTCGTCATAATCATCAGATATATCGCGGAGTCTCTTCTTATCGGCATATTTATCAGTATTCCACTCATTACTCTCTTCACTGTGGGGGGGATGCAGGTCTTCTGCATCATCCTTGAAATCAATCAGCTTGTCTTTGCAGTTTTTCGCTCTGCTACTCAGATTGGTATCAGGATTCAGCAATGCTTGAATATCAGAAACACTTATGTCAACATAAGGATTTTGTAATAGTATTTTAATATAATCCATTCCAGTATAGTGTTTGAGGTCATTAAGCTCAACTTCCCCAAATTTAATATTCCAGCCCCGACCTACTTTCTGAAACCGATACTTTGAAGGAGTGATAGCTACTGCTTGTTGCTGAAGCTCCGATGTAAACTCTGTCGGTAGTGACTCCACTACTGGCAGTAACACAGGGCTATTATCCACCTTAGCTGCCATAACAGGTACATCTGCGTCAATCCCTAGAAAATGTTTTTTAAACTCCTTAGGAGCACTTAAGTCTTTCCTTTCAACCAAATCCCTCAAATAGACTCTAACTTGTTCGGTGCTAGGATAAGAAAAATCATAATCAACTTCAAAATAATCTTCAAAGCCATCAAAATCTACAATTCTAGTCCATTCACCATTAATGTCATCAGTAATTAACTTATCATCAATCCCATTTTTAATATGGCTACTTATTGAATTATTAATTCCATCTATTGTAAAAGTATGGCCTTCAGGTAATGCATCAAAATATAGCTTGGAAATATGTTCTACCATCTTATTAAATCTAAAACTCTTCTGAGACAATACCAGGTCATACTTTTCCATTGTCCAACTCCTCATACATATGGCAGTCACAACATTTAAAGAAAATATACCTCAATACCTCTACAATTTCACAATACTCATAACCACACATCAAATATGGTAGTCAATAAGCATTTAGAGCCTCCAGAACGTGTAACGCTATTTTTAGCTACAACTCAGACATGTATGCATCTGCATAAGGGAACAACTGATATGGCTTTACAGGCTAAATTTGAAAGCCTCAACAGACATATTATTACTGGCTCACAATAACCATAAGCCCCAAAGAATGGTCTTCGGGGTTGGCAAAATATATAATAAATACGAATAGAGGATACTTAATCCTCATGCTATATAATAATATCATACAGTTAGAGCACATTGACGCAATTAATGACGCATATCTTGCTACATTTTCACAATGCCGAACTTTCATAACAGCCCAACAAGACAGGACAATATAACACTATAGCTGCTGCATCAATTATGAAAACATCCCTGACTGAAAGATGCATGAAGCGAAGCGATTGCATCTTGAAGGCAGGTACCAAACGATAGTGCGGTAGTCATAATAGACAATAGCAACAAAATCATATTTGTTTGCAAGTGGACTAAATAAGTCTTGTACTAATTACGACAATCTATATTCACTATTTTCCACACTGAATCACCTTCTAAATACGTATAACTGTTTAGAATATCTGACTATGTAGCAGTGATCCCGCTGTTTACGATTAATTGTATTTCCCTGAGGCACTGTACCCGCAGCTTTGTTCCTTGAATAAATGTTACTCGCTAATCATTACTACTATAATAACTGTGTAAATATAGCAGGTTATCTATCGCTAAAAAAATAATACTTTTTTTACTGAAAGAGTATTAGCTGCCACAGGACTTAACAAACAGGTAATTTATTTTGGTTGGCTTAAGGTGTTGCAAAAGCAACACACTATAATGGTTGTTATCAAATGCAAGCAGGTTGTTTTGCGGTTGTAGGTAGCTGGCACGAACTATAGTGAGTGCGTAGCGTTTTTTAGTAGAGATATGTTATCTCGTAGAAAAAATGCGTGAGGTAGAGCAGAAGTTTATTCTTTACCTGCGTCAATATCTGCGTCAACGAAAAACAGCCACAAACGAGGTGTCTCGTAAGTGGCTGTTTTTATTGCATTAAATGGTGCCCAGGGACGGAATCGAACCGCCGACACGAGGATTTTCAATCCTCTGCTCTACCGACTGAGCTACCTGGGCAAAAGGACGTTCCTTATAGCGCGTATGGCCGCGCGGTGTCAACAGGAAAGTTCAGGATAAAGCTAATCGGGCTTCGCCCTCTGCATTTTTAACGGGATATAGTTGCAGAACGGTTCCTCTTCCATGTAGTCGCCGTACACCGCGTCAGCTCTGGCACGGCACCCGCCGCAGACGTTCATGTATTCACACTGGCCGCATTTTCCCTTGTAGGATTTGAAGTCACGCAGGTCGTTGAACAGTTCGGAACTTTCCCATATTTCACGGAACGGGATCTGTTTGACATTGCCGGCGGTGCGGTGGAAATAGGAGCATGGTTTTACGTTGCCGAAACAGTCGATCAGACAGATGGATTGCGCGGCGATGCATCCTTTGCCGCCTCCGGTGGAAAAGGTCAATGAACGGCGCTCGAACGTGGTTCCTTCAGCCTTCGCTTTCTGGGGGACAATCCGGTAATAGTGCGGGGCACAGGTCGGACGCATCAGAATTTCGTCCTCCGCTTTTTCCTGCTTATAGTGCCAGTCCAGAATTTCTTCGTAATCCTCTTTCGAAATCAGTTCATTCATGATCTCTTCACCGCGCCCGGTCGGGACGATCATGAACATATACCAGGCTGTTGCACCAAGCCCTTTGGCCGTTTTGAACGTGGCGGCAATATCGGTCTGATTGCGTTTGGTGAAGGAGGAGTTGATCAAAAATTTCTGGCCGTTTCTTCTGAATATTTCCGCCGCCCGTGCAACGCCTTCGAATGAACCGGGTGATTGGCGAAAATCGTCGTGTACCGCAGCGGTCGAACCATCAAGCGACAGGGAAACCATTTTTATGTCGGCCTGTTTCATTTTCTGACAGATTTCGTCAGTAACCAGAGAACCGTTGGTTGCCATACACATACGCAGGCCAAGGGAAGTGCCGAATTCGGCCAGTTCAAAGATATCGGGGCGCAGCAGCGGTTCCCCCCCGGAAAGGACGACTACCGGCTTGGAAAAATCGGCGATATCCTGAAGAAGTTTCTTTCCCTCTGCTGTGCTGAAGTCCCCTTCCGAAGAGGTCAGGTCGGAGGAACAGCGGCAATGTACACAGTGGAGATTGCATTTTTGCGTGGTTTCCCATGCGATCCATTTTGGAATAAAATCAGTACTCATATAGCTCCCATACGTGATTGCGTGATGATACAAACTAATCAATGCTTCTGAAAAAAGCGTACCTGAATGATCGGGTAAACTCAAGAATATATTCCCCCGACATGGTGTAAGCTGGTTGTTAGCCTCTTAAACAAACGAGTAAAACAAGCACTTGCAATGTGGGTATTCGTATAGTAGTATGTCGCTCCCGCCGCAACTAGCGGCGTTTTACGGGCATTCACTCTCTTAAGGAGCACCAATTCATGCTGAGTATCATGCGTAAGCAGAAAGAATCAATTATCATCAAGGTCGTCTTTGTTATTATTGTACTTTCCTTTGTGGGTACAATTTTTCTGGTGTGGGGAAAAGGGAGCGACGGGATCGGAGGCGGTAAGGGAGGGTACGCTGCAAAGGTTGACGGCACGCGTATTTCACTCGAAGAGTACCAGAGCGCTTACCAGCGTATCCGGGGTATGTACCAGCAGATCTATGGCCAGTCCATTCCTCCGGAAATGGAAAAAATGCTCGGTTTGAAGAAGGTCGCACTTGACGGCCTGATCGACAATCTGCTCTCCATGAAGGCGGCCAAGTCACTTGGCATCAAGGTGTCAAAAGAGGACATTACCGCTTCAATAGAAGCCATGCCGATGTTCCAGAAAGACGGGAAATTCAGTTTCGACCAGTACCAGCAGGTTTTGAAAGCAAACCGCATGACCCCCAAGGATTTCGAGGAGGGGCAGGAGTCTGAAGTATTGCTGAAGAAGGTTCGTCAGACGGTCAAGGATAAGGCTGTCGTTACCGACGCGGATGCCCTGGCGCAGTATAAAAAGGAAAATGACAAGCTTGAGCTTGAATATGCGGCGTATGCTCCTTCCGATGTGGCAGCTGAAGTAAAGCTGACCGAGGCAGAGTTGACCGATTATCTCCAGAAGCACCCGGATGATTTTAAAACTCCGGAAAAGGTAGCACTTTCCTATATCCTGCTCGACCCGGCTGCACAGGCGGGAAAAACAACCGTGTCGGAAGAGGAAATCCAGACCTTTTACCAGAAAAATATTGACCGGTGGCAGGGGAAGGACGGCATTCAGCCGCTGGGTGAGGTGAAGGAGAAGGTAAAGGCTGAGGCAATCAAACAGAAAACGGCCAAGCAGGTATTTGAACTGGCGGCGGACACGTTATATAAAAATATAAAGTCAGGCGATCTGGCGCTGATCGCAGGGGCTGTGAAACAGAAGGTGCAGGAAACCGTGCTGTTTACGGCGAGCGCACCGGCACAGTCCCTGGTCGGCGAAGCGGCAGTGATCAAGAAAGCTCTTGAGTTGAAGCAGGGCGAGCTTGGCGGACCGGTAGAAACTGCCAGGGGGATTTATATTCTTAAGGCGAAAGAGCGCAAGTCTGCTGTAGTCCCGGCGCTGGCGGAAATAAAAGGTGCTGTTGAAGAGAAGGCCAAAGCTGCCGCAGCAATTGATCTCGCCAAGAAAAAAGCTGAGGAGGCTGCCAAGCTGCTGGCAGCCAAAGGTGCCGTTAAGACGCAAACCACCGGAACTTTCGGATATTCTGAAAAAGGGGAAATCCCGGCGATCGGCGCTTCCAATGAAATTACAGATGCGGTGTTCAAGCTCTCGGCGGCACAGGCCCCCGCCACTCCGTTCAAGGTCGGTAACCGCTGGTACGCTGTCCGGGTGAAGAGCCGCACGGAAGCGCCGAAGACCCAGTTTGACGCCACCAGGGAAGATCTGAAAAAGAAGATGCTTCCGAAAAAACAGGAAGATGCGTTGGCGGAATGGTCGAAAGCGCTGCGGGAAAAAGCCAAGATCGAAATTAATCAGGCGCTGTTGGCCGATAAATAGGAGACGGATATGTCAAAACTTGTACTGCAGACCGATTTTCCCGGCTTGAAACTGATAGCTCGCGGCAAGGTACGTGATATTTATGATCTTGGCGATGCTCTGCTGCTGGTGACGTCAGATCGAATCTCCGCTTTTGACGTTATTATGAATGAGCCAATTCCGGACAAAGGGTTTGTGCTGACCCAGATTTCCGCGTTCTGGTTCCGCCAGATGGAAGATATTGTGCCGAACCACATCATATCTATTGATGTTGCCGACTACCCCGCCGCATGTCAGCCGTACGCCGATATTCTCGCCGGACGCTCCATGCTGGTGAAAAAAGCGGTGCCGCTGCCGGTTGAATGTATCGTTCGCGGGTATGTGTCCGGTTCGGGATGGAAAGACTACAAGGCGACCGGCGCAATCAGCGGGATTAAGCTGCCGGTTGGTCTGAAAGAGTCGGACCGTCTGCCGGAGCCGATCTTCACCCCTTCAACAAAAGCTGATCTTGGCGCTCATGATGAAACCATCACGTTTGAAAAAATGGTTGAAATCTGCGGCAGCGATCTGGCGGAAAAGGCTCGCGATTATACCCTTGCCATTTACACCCGTGCCCGTGACCTGGCTGATAAAAAAGGGATTATTATTGCCGACACCAAGTTTGAGTTCGGCGTGTACGAAGGGGAACTGATCATCATTGATGAGTGCATGACCCCGGATTCAAGCAGGTTCTGGCTGAAGGAGGCCTATCAGCCGGGCGGCCCGCAGCCGAGTTTTGATAAGCAGTTTCTGCGTGATTATCTGGAAACGCTGGATTGGGGAAAATGTGCCCCGCCACCCGTACTCCCCCAGGAAATTCTGGACAGGACGGCAGATAAATACCGTGAGGCTCTGCAGCGAATTGCCGGCATAACAGCATAACTTAGACCTATACTGCTGAATCAGGAGGCGGACTATTGTCCGCCTCTCGTCGTCTCAACACTTGACTGTTCGCAACCGCGCGGTACACTACTATTTACCGCTAATTTAAAGTACAACAACTGGGGAGGTGTAGAATGAAACTTGAAGAAATTAAGGAAATTGCAAAGCAGCACAGCATCAAAACAGGTAAATTGAAAAAAGCGGAGCTCATTCGGTCCATACAGGTGGCAGAAGGTAATGTCGTCTGTTTCGAAACCGGGCAGGCTGCAACGTGTGGCCAGGCGGATTGTCTTTGGCGCACTGATTGTAACTGATCCTCACCACCGGGCCGGGGCGCGAGATCTTCACGCCCCGGCCCGGTCTTTCAGGATGCGGCTTTCTTGGCCGTTGTCTTCTTCCCGGTTTTTCCCTTCTTTTTCAGTTCGTTAAGCTGCCCCGCCATTTTTTCCAGACGGGCGTCAACCCGGTGATAAATGCAGCCGGCGGGATATTTTCCATTTTTGCCCCGCTGTCCCGCCGTGACACCGGTAAGAATTTCTATCCCCTGCTCGATAGTTTCAACGCTCCAGATGTGGAACTGCCCGTCCCTGACCGCCTGAACAACGTCCTCGTGCAGCATAAGGTGACGTTCGTTCGCTTTCGGAATCATGACCCCCTGCTGCCCGGTCAACCCCTGCGCCCGGCAGACCGCGAAGAATCCTTCAATCTTGTGATTGACCCCGCCGATCGCCTGTACAATCCCGCGCTGGTTCACGCTGCCGGTTACCGCTATCCCCTGTTTGACGGCAACGCCTGAAAGGGCTGACAGGAGTGCATACAGTTCCGTGGAGGAAGCGCTGTCACCTTCAATGCCGTCGTAGGATTGCTCGAAGCAGATGGATGCTGACAATGACAGCGGATGTTCTCCTGCAAAAGTTCCCCCCAGATAGCCGGTGAGGATCAACACGCCCTTGTCATGGATCGGCCCCGAAAGTTTGACTTCGCGCTCGATGTTCACCATGCCGTCCTGCCCGGTGTACACCGTTGCGGTGATACGGGTCGGGCGGCCGAAGGTGTGGTCACCGAGGCTGATCACCGAGAGGCCGTTGATCTGACCGACAACCGTCCCGGAGGTATCGACCATGATGGTGCCGTCGTCGTACAGCTCCTGCATCCGCTCCTCAATCCGGTTGACACGGTACAGGCTTTCTTCGGCAGCAGAGCGGACATCGTCGCCGCTGATGATGGCACGATCGGCTTTTACCGCCCAGAAGCTGATTTCGCGAATAAAGTCGGCGATCTCCATAAACTGGGATGAGAACTTGGCCTGGTCGTCTGCCATGCGTGCCGTATGCTCAAGCAGCGCCGCAACACCGCTTTTGTGGAACGGCAGCAGCCCCTCGGAACGGCAATGGCTGGCGACAAACAGTGCGTAGTCATGCATTATTTCCGGTGTCCGGACAACACGGCTGTCAAACTCGGCCTTGACCTTGAAAAACTTGCGATAGTCAGGGTCCAGGTGGAACAGCAGGTAATAAATCCAGGGGGTGCCGATCAGTATGATCTTGGCGCTCATCTGAACCGGTTCCGGCTTGAGCGAAACCATGGTCATAAAGCGGTACTGCTCCAGCACGTCCTCTATTCTGATTTCGCTGTTACGGATACTTCGCTTCAACGAGTCCCAGACAAACGGATTTATGAGCACTTCCCGGGCATCGATGATCAGGTAGCCGCCGTTGGCACGGTGCAGCGCCCCGGCACGAATCATGGTGAAATCGGTCACCGCCACGCCGCCGTACTGCATGACATGCTCAATCCGCCCGAACAGGTTATTGTAGGTCGGGTTCGGTTCAAAAACCACCGGCGCCCCTTCGGTACCCTTGTTATCCACCAGAATATTGACCTGATAACGATCAAAGGACGGTTCCTGACGCGGCATTTTGATGCCCGGAATCTGGGGCTGGGTTGACTGTGGTTTGAAGTCGTCCAGCGTGTTCAGAATATCTTCCTGAACAGCGTCCAGATAGGCGAGCACCTTTTCCAGCTCCCGGTATTTTTCCCGCAGCGGATCAAGCCGGTGCCCCAGACAGGACATACCCAGCTCCCGGTCCGCTTTGACCAGAGCTTCCTTGGTGGCTTTTTCCTGATCACGGACCTTGCGCAGCACATCATTTAGCTGCTCGGTCAGCTCCTTACCCTGTTTCTCCAGCTTCAGGCGTTTCTTTTCGTTGAGCGCGTCATATTCTTCCTGGGTATAGTTCCTTCCGGCTTTCTGGGGGACAATAACCAGACCGGACACCGTTCGCTGCAGGGAGAACCCCAGTTTTCCCGACGCTTTTTCCAGCTCCTGAAAAAGATCGTTTGAAACAGCCTGAAAGCTTTCCAGCAGTTCTGCGCGCCTGTTTTCATACTCACTGCTTTCAAGCGCTTTGGGGATATCCGTCCTGAAGGCGTCAATCAGCTCCTTCATGTCGGCCGCCAGTTCGCTCCCTCTGCCGGCGGGGAGATTCAGGGAAGTGGCGGAGTCGGCGTTCTTGAAATTGTTGACATACACCCAGTCGTGCGGCTGCGGTTCGTTCCTGGCACGTTTCGCCAGGATACTGGCTATGGTTGTTGTGCGGCCGGTGCCGGTTTCGCCGGAAACGTACAGGTTGAAGCCGGCTCCATCAACGCCCAGGCCGAACTCAATTGAGCGGAGGGCACGCTGCTGGCCGATGGCGTCATTGAAATCCGGAAGCTCTGCGGTTGTTTCAAAGCCGAGCAGCTCCGGATCGCAGTTCCATCGCAGTTTATCGGCAGGTATGAGGCGGCGGTCGGACATCAGGGTCTCCTTTGGGCAGTTCGCGTCGGCATTGTGTTAAGTGGCGGCGGATGTGTCAAGCTGAAAGCCGGGCAAGCGCCCTGGCTACCGCGTTATGGACATCAGGCCGCTCCGGCAGGGAGGCTGCCAATATCGGGATGTAGCCGCGCTCACGCAGAATCCGGCGGGAGGTGGCACTGGTAAGATCATAAATCCATGAGACCAGCAGCAGTTTGAAATCATTGACACAGGTAACGGTATCCAGTGGCACAATGGAACAGGAGTCAAGGGCGGCAACGCACCCCTCCGAGACTGTTCCGGGCAGTTCGGGGAGTCCAAGGGTCGCGGCGGATGCCCGCTCTTCCGGCGGCAGTTCCAGCAGTTCCACAAACACGCGCCAGATATCCAGCTTGTCCGCATCACGGATCAGGTCGATAAACAGTCTGGTGGGGGATTTGAATTTGTCAGGAGGGGCCAGCAGGTTGTGAAAGCGGACCGCTTCTTCGATCAGCAGCTGTTCAGACGGCGCAACGCCGGCCAGAAGGTTTTCCTCCCGGATAACATCGACGGCGAGGCGGGCGTGGTTATCCGACTCGCTGTCCCGAAACGTGCGCCAGCGCCGGTACTGGGGAAAACGACCGGCGTCATGCAGCAGGGCGGTGGCAGAGGCAAGCCGCGCATCATTCTCCGACAGCTGTTCACCTTCAGCAAGGAGCTCCATCACCTCGCACACTTTCCGGGTGTGCACAATTTTAAGCCGGATGTTCTTTTCCCCCTCTTCATCGGTGGCCAGGAACGGTTCAACGTAGCGGTCAAACCAGGAAAAAAGGGCATCAAGTTGAGAAGTATTCATTCTGTCGTGCAGCTCCGTCTGGATTTGATTTTGTCCGTATAATACTGTACCTTGTGGCGAAGTCAATTAATCCCGCGAGGAACCGGATGCAGCTGTCGCTTCTTGATAACGTCGATCCCCGGCAGAATGCCGAAGACAGGGTAAAAGAACTCTGTACTCTGCTGGAATACCATAACAAGCGCTACTATCAGCTGGATGCTCCTGAAATCAGCGATGCCGAGTATGACGGGCTGTTTCGTGAACTGGTGGCGCTGGAAGATCGCTATCCGGAACTGATTTCTCCGGGATCACCCAGCCAACGGGTGGGAGGGGCGCCAGTCGGCCGGTTCCGCCCGGTGACCCACCGTCTGCCGATGCTTTCCCTCGAAAACGCCTTCAACGACGAGGAGATCAGGTCAAAGCTGGATGCCCGGCTGAAGAAGGAGCTTGGTCTGCCGGACGGTGCCGCCATCGCGTATATGTGCGAGCCGAAGATGGATGGCCTGGCCGTTGAACTGATCTACGAACAGGGGCTCCTGACCGTCGCTTCAACCCGTGGTGACGGGGTCACCGGTGAAGACGTCACCCAGAATATCCGCACGCTCCGGGGGGTACCGCTCCGGCTGACCGGAACGGGGGTGCCGGAACTGCTGGAAGTCCGGGGAGAGGTGTACCTGTCACTGGATGCGTTCCAGAAGCTCAACCGGGACCGGGAGGAAAACGGTGAGCCCCCCTTTGCCAACCCGCGCAATGCCGCCGCCGGTTCGCTGCGTCAGCTTGATCCGCGCATAACGGCTCGCCGTCCGCTGTCGCTGTACTGTTACGCGCCGGGGACTGTGGCAGGAGCCGGCTTTACATCCCAACAGGAATTCCTGACCGTCATCGCCGGGTGGGGGCTGCCGGTTAATCCGCTGACCCGCCGGGTGAAGGATGTGGACGGGGCTGCCGCCTACTACGGTGAGATGTGCCAACGGCGGGAATCGCTCCCCTATGAAATTGACGGTACGGTGGTCAAGGTGGATTCGTTTCCGCTGCAGCGGGAGTTGGGCGAAAAGAGCCGTTCACCGCTGTGGGCCATCGCCTGCAAGTTTCCTCCCCGTCAAGCGGAAACCGTGCTTGAGGGTATCATTCTGTCCGTGGGGCGTACCGGAGTTATCACGCCGGTGGCGCAACTCCGTCCGGTGGAAATTTCAGGTGTCACCGTCGCCCGGGCGACGCTGCATAACTGGGATGAACTGGCGGCCAAGGATATCCGGGTCGGAGACACCGTGGTGGTTGAGCGGGCCGGTGACGTTATCCCTGCGGTGGTCAGAGTGGTGGTCGAACACCGCAGTGGCAGCGAGCGCGCGGTGCCGCCGCCGGTCAACTGCCCGGAGTGCGGCTCCGCCGTGGTCCGGATTGACGGTGAGGTCGCCGTTCGTTGCGTGGGGCTTTCCTGCCCGCCGCAAATCCGTGAATCCATAAAGCATTTTGCTTCTCGGGGCGCCATGGATGTGGACGGGCTGGGTGACAAATTTGTCGAACAGCTCCTTTCGCTCGGCCTGGTTCACACGGTTGCCGATCTGTATCGTCTGACAAAGGACGATTTCATGCGGTTTGACCGGATGGGGGACAAGCTGGCTGCCAATCTGCTCTCCGCACTGGAGGCCAGCAAAACGTGCGATCTGGGACGTTTTGTATATGCCCTCGGCATTCGTCATGTGGGGGAACGCACGGCAAAGGCGCTGGCCCAGGCTTTCGGCAGCCTTGAAAATCTCGAAAAAGCCACGATTGAAGAGCTGACCTCCGTGCGTGATATCGGAAGCGCGGTTGCCCAGAGCATTTTCACCTTTTTCAGCACCCCGGATAATCGTGCCGTTATCAGTCAGTTGGGGGCGCTTGGTGTCTCGCCAGGGTCGGTGGCCAAGACGGTCGGTGGCCGGCTGAGCGGCAAGAGCTTTGTCTTTACCGGAACCCTGACCCGTTTCAACCGCGACTATGCCAGGAAACTGGTGGAGGATCAGGGGGGGAGCGTGGTCGGGTCCGTGTCCGGAAAAACCGATTATGTTGTGGCGGGGGAAGAAGCGGGAAGCAAGCTGGCCAAGGCGCGGGATCTGGGTGTCACCGTGCTGGGCGAGCAGGAGTTTCTGGATCTGCTTGAAGCGGTCTGAAAAGCCGGGCTGTCCGCACTCGTCGTAACAGCCGGCACTCATATACGGAGGTATGCCCATGTCAGAGGAAACGTCAGTTACCTGTTCCAAGTGCAGTACGGTTTGGCAGAATCACGGCACCACCAATTGCTGGAGCGGTGATCCGGCCTCAGCTCCCCCCAAGCCGGGCAACTGTCCGTCCGACACGTATGACGAGGTGGTGCAGCAATCATTTGCCGAGTACTGCGGCGACAGCGAGGATGCCAGGATCGCCTTTGTGGCGGCGCGGGTTGAGGGGCTCTGCTACCAGCCGGTGCCGGGGAGCGACGCGGTGAACGCCCGCTGGACACGGGTGGAGGATACGATCGCCTTCGCACAGCTCATGGGGTATAAAAAAATCGGCATGGCAACCTGCATCGGCCTGCTGGATGAGTCGGAACGGCTGGCGAAAATTCTGACAGCACAGGGCTTTGAACCGGTCAGCGTCTGCTGCAAGGCGGGAAGTATCGACAAGATGGAACTGGGGCTGGCGGAAACGGACAAGGTCAGGCCGAATACCTTCGAGCCGGCCTGCAACCCGATCGCCCAGGCTGAAATCTGCAACCGGATGGGGACCGATATGAACATCATCGTCGGCCTTTGTGTCGGCCACGATATGCTGTTCAACAAGCATTCCAAAGCACCGGTGACAACCCTTATCGTCAAGGACCGCGTCACCGGACATAACCCGATCGCCGTGCTGTACGGACAGAATTTTTATTACAAGCGGCTACAGAAACAGAAGGTAATCACCGGCACCGAATAGGGCGCCGGAAGAGTCCCCTCCCGCTTCAGGAAAAGGCGGAAGGGGACTGCTGTGACCTGCACGCGGTAACAAACGCCCCGGCGATCTCCCGGTTGCTGCCGAAATGAAGATGAATGTAAGAGGCAAGGCAGTTGCGCAGCCGGAACCCTTCCGGCCCCAGCGTAACCCCCCGCCGTGATACCAGATAACAGCGCCCCACCTCATGCGGCATCGTGCCGATCTCCGAGTAGTGAAATTCATGCCCCCGCAGCAGAGAACCCCGGCTGCCGATAACAGTATCCGCAGTCAGTTCCGCCTGGCGGTAGCCAAGTGCCTTGCGGCGCGGCAGCATCCGGCAGCGTACCGGGAAAACCCCGACAAAATCGGCCGCCGTCTGACTCCCGGACGCGTCTATTCCCTCCGTGAGGTAGATGAGCCCGCCGCACTCGGCGTACACCGGCATATCCGCCGCAACCGCATCCCGGATCGCGTTCTTCATCGGTGCGTTGTCAGCCAGCTGTTCGGCGAACAGCTCGGGATATCCCCCCGGCAGGTAAATGCCCTGGATGCCGGCCGGGAGTGCGTTGTGGTCAAGCGGTGAGAAAAAAACGAGTTCAGCGCCCGCCTCCTGCAACAGGCGGAGATTGTCTTCGTACATGAAGCAGAAGGCCCGGTCGCGGGCGACGGCGATGCGGACGGGGGAAATCCCCCCCGCCCCCCCTTTTGCAAAGGGGGGGGCTGTTGCCACTTCTTCCGCTGGTGCCGATTCCCCCCCCTTTACAAAAGGGGGGCCGGGGGGGATTTTCAGCCCCGCAAGGCGCTCCAGGTCCAGACAGCGTTCGGCCATATCCGCCAACTGGCCGATAAACTCCGGGGGTAGCGGGTTGTCCTCGGCCGTTACCAAACCAAGGTGGCGAGAGGGGATGACCAGAGATTCGTCGCGGAGAATACAGCCAAAGCAGACCATTTCCGGGCAGTGACTGGCAAGCGCTTCCCTGAGCAGTGCCGCATGGGTGTCGCTCCCCACATTGTTGAAGATAACGCCGGCAAGCCGTACCTGGGGATCAAACCGGGAAAAACCGCTGACCAGTGCCGCTGCGCTGGCCGCCATGCCCCGGGCGTTTACCACCAGAACCACCGGTGCGCCGGTTATGGCGGCAATCTGGGCGCTGCTGCCGTCGCGGCTGGATGCGCCGAGCCCGTCGAAAAGCCCCATGGCTCCTTCAATGACGGCAACCGGTTTCACCTGTCCTGCAAGCCGGGACAGGAAGGTTTCCCGGACAAATTCCTCGCCGCACATCCAGCCGTCAAGATTGATGGAGGGAGAACCGGTAACCGCCCGATGGTAGCCGGGATCAATAAAATCAGGCCCGCACTTGAACGGTGCCACGGCGTAACCGCGCCGCACCAGTGCCGCCATGATGCCAAGGCTGGCGGTGGTTTTGCCGCTGCCGCTCTGGGGGGCCGATATGAGAAAGCCGTGCACGCTCACCGCAATGATCTCCTCGCTCCGCCATACTGAAAAAACGCAATCAGGTGAAACTCCTCTTTGTCGTACCCTTTTGGAAAACCACCAACCGGCCCGATGGCCCGGAGGGTGCGATACACCTCCTCATCCAGTATCCGGGCACCCGAACTCTCCAGTTGCTGGATGTTGGTGATCTCACCCCGACGGTTGAAGGTGATCCGCACCGGCGTGACCCCTTCGATCCCTTTCATTGCCGCTTCCATCGGGTAGCGCCAGACGCCGTATACCGCTCCTTCAAAACGACGCAGGAACGAGCCGAACACGATATCGTCGCTGTTCAGAAATCGGGTGTCTCCCTCGGAAATATTCTTCTCAAACCTGCGCCGGTAGCTCTCTTCCAGTTTTGCCGAACGACTGGCTCCCGGGAACAGATGGGCTGCGGAAGACGGCTTCTGCTCGGTCGCAGCTTTCGGTTTCAGAAGACCGGCTGCGGAAGATCCGGGGGATACCGGTACCTGACCGGGAGTCGCCTGCTGTTCGGTCGATGGTGCGGTCTGTCTTTTCGGAGTCTGGAAATCTGTGGGGGCATCTCCGCGCGGGGCGCTTTCTCTTGGGACTCTGATGCGCTGTTCGGAACGACGCTTGGTGTCCTGTTGACGCGGTTCAGGCGGTCTCTGTGGTTGTGGCCGTTCCTGCAGATCCATGAAAACCGGTTCTTTTGGGAGTTCCGGTGCGGAGTGGGGGAAAAAATACAACGCTGCAAACAGTCCCATGTGCAGCACGAGAGAGATACAAAGCAGGTAGAGAAACGATTTTTCGATAAATCGATCAGACATGGAGAAGGGTCGTTTCTATGTGCGGCATAATGGTATACGTCATGAGTAGATAGTTATTTCCCGGGGCTACGACACCGGTATGGTTTCCTGGGTATATTCGTGGGCAGCACCGGTCTGCGGACTTGTTTCCGTGCGGAGGAAGGCGAGCATCTCCTTCAGGCTTTCCAGAATATTATGTTCCCCCTTGGGAAACTCCCGTGGGTCAAGTTCAAGTGTTACCGTGCTTTTATACTCCGTATTGCGCAGGTGGTTAAGGAATCGGGTCAACGGCAGGATTCCATGCCCCGGCAGCAGATGCTCTCGGTCATGACCGTAGTCGGAAAAATGGATATTGTGAATCCGTCCCGAGTCGTAACAAAGGAAAA
The DNA here is from genome assembly GCA_903852495.1 of uncultured Geobacteraceae bacterium. Lineage (GTDB taxonomy): Bacteria > Desulfobacterota > Desulfuromonadia > Geobacterales > Pseudopelobacteraceae > JACRCG01. The sequence goes on from CAINRC010000165.1 coordinate 16,499, forward strand.
AATCGTTGATGAAATTGGTTTTCCCTGAACCCATGTGGGTGCAGTCAAAGGTCATGTACAGATTGTGGTCACGGATAAAATCGACCAGCCGCTGGGTGTTGGAGAGGATGTGCGGGTTGATTTTCCACTTGCCGACCCAGGGCATATTTTCCAGAGTGATCTCCACATTTCCGTCCAGCCCGATCTCTTTCTGGTAGTCGTGCACGCTGTAGAGCCAACGCCAGAACCCGACTTCAAACCCCATCCATGAAGGGGGGTGGAAGTTGACCAGCGGTATATTACATTCCGCCGCCAGAATCACGGAGAGCTTGAGTGAATCAATCGGCCCTCCCCAGCCGTCCAGCTCCATGAACGGGGAATGAATGGAATGGATGGTGGTGATATTCTGGAGTGAACGTACCAGCTTGGCACAGTTGACCCGCTGAAAATCCTGGTTGATGATCAGTTCCACACCGTCAAACCCAGACTCGGCCGCAAGCTCGCAAGCTCTGGTCAGCGGCAGAGTAAACAGGCTTCCGGTGGAAAGAGACAGGATCATGGTGCGCTATTCCCCCATTCCGGAGAAAACGATGCCAACGTGCCGCTGAATCATCGCAACGGATGTCAGGGCCGCTTTAAGCGTTTGGCGCTCTTCGCCGGTCAAGCTTTCAGAATCCAGAAACAGGGAACGTTCGGCGTGCTCGACGATGCTGAAGCCCCGTTCGTTACGCAGCAGTAATTCATGCAGATAGTACCAGACCTCCAGAGTTTTTTCGGCCTGATCCACATCAAGTTCCCGCCGGTCCAGCAGATCGATGATGCGGTCGTAGCTGCTGAGGGCGTTGCTCCCTTTAAGCAGCGCCAGCGCGGAAAGTGCTGCCGAAAGGGGGAGCAGGCCGTGGCTGATCAGGCTGAACATCCCGCGTCCGGCTCCGCTCCGCTCCAGTTTCAGCCCCCCCATTAAACCGATGCCATGGGAAAGTGACTCCATTCTTGTGACCAGATTGGCCTGGGCCGGGCGGTTACTCCGCAGGGCCGCAAGGGTCTGATCTCTGAACGCCTGTTCAATCCCCTCCGCCGGAAACAGGGGGTACAGGTCTGTCAGGCGGAGGATGTCAATCAGAACGTTTTTCGCCCCGCGCTGCAGTCCTTCATGGCAGCGCTCCCGCCAGTCGGCCAGGCTCCCCCGCCATTGGGGATTGCGCGGGGTGATGTTCTGATCGACGGCCAGCCCGGCAGCTTCGAATTCTTCATGGAGGGTATGACAAAAAAGATTGATGGTCTGCCGCTGAGCCGGGGGGACCTCTTCGTGAACCAGCAGCATCTCCAGGCGACAGAACGGTGAAAATTCGCCGCGCCCGGCCGGGCCGAGTGCAATGAGGGCCATTTGGGGAAGATGGCGGGCAAACAGACCGAGCTGGTCCGTGGCACGGGCCATGATGGCCGCGCTGAGCATTTTCAAAAATTCCATGCTCTTCTGGTAGAACGCGGGTGCGGAATGAAAAACTTCCTGGTGGCGATACAGCAGTTCGTAGTAGCGGGCGGTTAGCTCTTTCATACGGACCGGCGACGGGAGTGTGGCACCCTCTTGGAGCAGAACGTTCATCTCTTTCAGGAGTGTTTGATGTGTTTCTGCCGCCGCCGCGAGTATGGCTATGCTTTCCGAATATACACGCTCACCGCTTCCGGCAAGGTCCGAAGCGGCCCGGTCCAGAACCGCCTGTCGGTATGCGGCGGAAAACTCTTCTGCCGCACGCCATGCGGTCAGCACCTTCCCTTTTGCAGAGACAAGGGCTTTCATCAGTTTTCAGGACAGTCGTGCACATCACGGCTCACAAAGAGCCGGATAGCCGCAGATGGCGGTGCAGTGAGCAGCGAGGCGACGATCATGACGATTATGACCAGTGGCGCGCCGAGGAACGCCGATGAGGTGAGCGGAAAAAGGTGCGCAATAACCGGCAGACTGTCGCCGATGAACAAGGGGGTAAAGCTGATGACAAGCCCGGTCAGCATACCGCAGATGACGCCGGTGGCGTTGGCCCGGGGCCACCAGATGCCAAGCAGGAAGGCCGGAAAGATGGTGTTGCCGGCCAGGGCAAAGGCGAAGGCGGCGATTTCGGCGATCATCCCCCAGGGCTGAAAGGTCAGGGTCATCACCACCGCTGCCAGAACCAGAAAAAAGGCTTTTGCGGCATATACTTTGTCCTGTTCGGATGCGTTCGGCCGGATCAGGCGGGGGTAAATATCAAAAGAAAATGACGCGGAGCCGTTCATGAGCAGTCCGGCTGTTATGGAAAATGCGGCGCTCATACCGCCGGCGGCCAGGAGGCCGAGCGCCCAGAGAGGAGCTCCCCCCAGGCCGGCGCCGGACAGTGCGATCATGTCAGCGGCGTCAGCACTCCCTGTGTTGAGTGCCAGGCCGTTGCGTGCTTCAAAAAGCCGTGCCAGTACACCGTAGGCCGGTGCCGACCAGTAAATAAGGGCGATAAAAAACAGTCCCCAGACGACCCCCCATCGGGCATCCCGTATGCCGGGCACCATGTAGAAGCGCGACAGGACGTGCGGCAGTCCGGCCGTGCCGAACATGAGGGTGAAACAGAGGGCAAGCCACTCGAACAGGGAGGTGCTGGCAAACGGCTCGGACCAGTTGAAGCCGAACTGCTGCTGCAGTTCACTGATGGCCGCACCATAGCCGAACTGGGGCAGTATCCAGAAATATCCGAGCTTGCGGGTCAGCAGCATCAGCGGCAGAATAAAGGTGATGATCAGCACGAAATACTGCAGTTTCTGATTGCGCACCACCCCCAGAGCTCCTGACACGACGACGTGTGAGACAACCAGCGACGTGCCGATGATGACCGCAGGGAAATAGGCGATGCCGAACAGCCAGGAAACCAGCAGGGCGATGCCGCGAAACTGGGCGACGCAGTAGATGACCGAGATGATGATGGAGATCACCGCCGCCAGGGTACGGGCGGTGTCGGACTCATAGCGGAAACCGACAAAATCGGGTGCGGTGAATTTGCCGAAGCGCCTGATCTGCGTCGCCATGAGCACCAGCAGCAGGACGTAGCCGCCGGTCCATCCGACCACGTAGGCCATGCCGAAATAGCCTTTCAGATAAAATATGCCGGCCAGGCCGAGGAAGCTGGCGGCGCTCATCCAGTTGCTGGCGATACCGGCTCCGATACCGACCCGTCCGGTGTAGCTGCCGCTGAATCCGTACTCGGAACTCTGGCCGCTCCGGCTGCGCAACCCGGAAAGGATGAAGAGTGCAAACATGCCGGCCACAATGGCGATCGGCACCAGCTGTATCATACCGTATGCCATGTTATTCGTCCTCCCCACGGGTCGGTTTCACACGAAAACGGAGCGAACCTTCCAGGTTCTGCACCGTGCGGCGGTCCATCCAGAGGTTGAAAAGTATGCAGAGGATGATGAACCAGAGCGGCAGGAGCTGGCCGCTCAGCCAGAATTGAATAGGCAGATTGAAAAAAATCAGGTCATCAAGCAGCAGTGCGGAATAATTAACTTCCAGAAGGTAGGCAAAGAGCTGGCATCCGACAATGGAAATCAGCCACCCCGAAAGTATGTAGCTGATAACGCGGACCTCGCTCCGCATGGTTGTACCGTGCGGCTTGAAAAAACTGGGATCCGAATGTGTAGGTGTAACCTCCATGCTGTCCCCCTGGGTATGAATCTGGTTTCTGTAAATATCTCAGTTTCCGGCGGTCAACGGCACTGGTTTTTTGCCCGGTAGTGAACGTAATAAATCGGCTGCCCCAACTCCAGAAAACGTTTCATGTATTTGGAAACCGGATAGCCCTCCAGAGTATGCCGGAACGTGTCCGGCGCCAGCTGGTTTGTGAATTCGGGTTGGACGGCCATAAATTCGGCGACATCAAGGCCGTAATCAACAAAATCGGTGGAAAAGTACAAATCCGCGTCCGGCTGCATGAAGCGGGACATATAGGAAGCAAACCCGGAGTTGACCAGGCGTCTTTTTCTGTGGCGCAGCTTGGGCCACGGGTCGGGACAGTTGATGACGACCATTTTCAGCGTCTCGGGCGGTATGCAGGCCTCGATGAAGCTGCGGGCTTCGGCCCGGAGCACACGCACATTGCGCAGCCCAGCCTTGTCGATCCGTTTGCAGGTTTTGATGCACCCCTTATTGTAGAAATCAAGGGCGATAAAATTGATGCCCGGGTGCAGAACGGCCATCTGCACGATAAAATCTCCCACGCCGCAACCGATCTCCAGTGCCAGCGGGTTGTCATTGCCAAAAACTTCGTGCCACGACGGGACCGGGTCGGAGTCCTCCCGGGGGAGAAACGTCGGGGATGTGTTGGGAATCAGCATGAAGCGGTCCTTTGTTAAAAATTGCGTAACTGTAGCATAACTTGCGGGGTGGCGGGAGTGATTTTTCATCGGTGCGGTACGGCGGTTTTCAACCGGTTTTCAGCGGCGGCACACTCCCGCAGGTTTTACCTTATTTTTTGACTTCCGGCGGTCTCCTGTGCTACAAATACGCACTTTTATCAAGGGGTCGCGGTCCGGTTCCGACGGCAGCGACTGCACAAATATTTCCAACGGGAGGAATTCATGAATCATTTTCAGTTCAAAGGGACCGAGCTCTACGCCGAAGACGTTGCGCTCAAAAAGATCGCAGCTGCGGTCGGCACCCCTTTCTACGCATATTCGCACGCCACTCTGACACGGCATTTCAAGGCGTTTGACGACTCCTTTGCCGGCGTACCGCACACGGTTTGCTACTCGGTCAAGGCCAACTCAACCCAGTCGGTGCTGAAAACCTTCATCAATCTGGGCGGCGGGGTGGACATTGTTTCCGGCGGCGAGCTGTACCGCGCCCTGAAAGCCGGTGTTGACCCGAAAAAAGTCGTCTACTCCGGCGTCGGCAAAAAAGATGATGAGATCGAATACGCCCTTAACACCGGTATTCTGATGTTCAACGTGGAGTCGGAGCAGGAGTTGACACGCATCTCCGAAATAGCTTCCCGCGCCGGGAAAAAAGCGGGTATCGCAATCCGTGTCAATCCGGATGTTGATCCGGGTACGCACCCCTATATCACCACCGGTCTGAAAAACGCCAAGTTCGGCATCACCATCGAGCGCGCCATGGCCGAGTACCGCCGTGCCGCCACCCTGCCGGGCATTGACGTGATCGGGATCGATATGCATATCGGTTCTCAGCTGACCAAGGTCAACCCCTTTGTCGATTCCATCGAAAAACTCAAGATCATGATCGCCAAACTGCGCGAAGAGGGAATCAACCTGCAGTATTTCGACTGCGGCGGCGGTCTGGGCATCCAGTACAACGACGAAGAACCGCCTCTGCCGGCCGATTACGGCAAGGAGATTGTGGCGGCCACCAAGGACCTGGGAATGCACCTGATCTTTGAACCGGGGCGCAACATTGTCGGTAATGCCGGTATCCTCGTTTCCAAATGCCTGTACACCAAGAGCCGGGACGAAAAACATTTCATCATGATCGACGCGGGCATGAACGACCTGGCCCGTCCCGCCCTGTACGGCTCATTCCACGGCGTACTGCCGGTGGTAAAAGAGCAGGACGGCATGATCGTGGCCGACATTGTGGGGCCAATCTGCGAATCGGGAGATTTTCTGGTGAAGGACCGTGAAGTGCCGATGTTCAAGCAGGGGGACCTGATGGCGTTCACGTCCGCCGGTGCCTACGGCTTTGCCATGAGCAGCTCCTACAACAGCCGTCCCCGCGTGGCCGAGGTCATGGTCAAAGGGGAACAGTTCGAGGTTATCCGTGAACGCGAGACAATCGAAGACCTTATCAAAGGCGAAAAAATCGCATCGTTCTTATAAATTAATCAGGGAGGTACCTCTGTCATGTTCAAGGGAAGCATAGTAGCCATTGTGACGCCGTTCAAAAAAGATGGCGCGGTAGATTTCGAGAAGCTCCGTGAACTTACCGAATTCCAGATTGAGAACGGTACCGATGCCATCGTGCCGTGCGGCACCACGGGCGAGTCATCAACGCTCGATAATGACGAGCACCTGGCGGTTATCAAAACCGTTGTCCAGCAGGTTGCCGGCCGCGTTCCGGTTATTGCCGGCACCGGTTCCAACTGTACCGCCGAAGCCATCGAGATGACCCAGAAGGCCAAGGAAGCGGGCGCAGACGGAGCGTTGCTGGTGACTCCCTACTATAACAAACCGACTCAGGAAGGGCTGTATCGCCACTACATGGCGGTAGCCAATGCGGTCGCTTTGCCGCAGATCCTGTATAACGTTCCGGGACGCACCGGTATCAACCTGCTGCCGGAAACGGTCGCCCGCCTGGCGGAGCATGGCAATATTGTCGCCATCAAAGAGGCCACCGGTTCTCTCCAGCAGGGTTCAGAAGTTATCGCCCTCTGCGGCGACAAAATTGATGTATTTTCCGGCGATGATTTTATCACCTTCCCGATGATGGCCTGTGGTGCCAAAGGGGTTATTTCGGTGCTGGCCAATATTATGCCGAGAACCGTTGCCGACCTGGTGGATGCGTTCTTTGCCGGGGACTTCGAAACCGCCCGCAAGCTGCATCTGCAAACACTGAAAATCGGCAGCGCCATGTTTATTGAGAGCAACCCGGTGCCGGTCAAGACAGCGCTGGAACTCATGGGCAAGGCTTCCGCCGATGTGCGCCTGCCGCTCTGCCCGCTGGGGGATGGCAACAAGGCCAAACTGGCAGCGATTATGAAAGAGTACAAGCTGATTTAGATTCATATCAATCACAGAAGGTCGGCCGGTTTGACCTCCGCCCCTGTGGTAATAAAATTGAGGATGCCATGTTAAAAATTGCCGTTTGCGGCGCTGCCGGACGTATGGGACAGCGCATTATCGTTGCAGCCATGGAAGCGGGGTGTGAAATCTCCGGCGCTCTGGAACGTCCGGGACACGAACTGCTCGGTCAGGATGCCGGACTGTTTGCCGGCTGCGGTCTTCTGGGTGTTGCCATTACGGACGATCTGAATGCGGTTGTGGCCGGGTGTGACGTGCTGATCGACTTCACCTCCCCCAAGGTGTCCCTGAAAAATCTGGAGGTCTGCGCGCTCAAGCGTAAAGCCATTGTCATCGGTTCCACCGGTTTTACTCCCGAAGAGCGGGATTTTGCTGCGGAACTGGCCAAAGAGATTCCAGCGGTGCTTGCTCCCAATATGTCCGTGGGCGTTAACGTCTGTTTCAAGGTTCTCAAGGATGTGGCCAAAATTCTGGGCGATGATTTTGATGTGGAAATTGTCGAACTGCACCATAACAAAAAGAAAGATTCTCCTTCCGGCACCGCCGTGCGCATGGGGGAAGTGGTGGCAGAAGCGCTGGGGCGCGACTACAACAAGGTGGCAACCTATCACCGCGAAGGGATCTGCGGCGAGCGGACAAAAGAAGAGATCGGCATGCAGACTGTTCGTGGCGGCGATATCGTCGGCGAGCATACCGTCTACTTCATCGGCATGGGGGAGCGGATCGAAATCTCCCACCGGGCCATGACCCGGGACATGTTCTCACGCGGGGCGGTTCGCGCCGCCAAATGGGCGGCCGGCAAGGCGCCGGGGCTCTATGACATGCAGGATGTACTCGGTTTGAAATGATACACATGGGCGGCTCAGGCCGCCCTGACCTTATACAACTACGATGTGGAGGATGTACCGAAGATGGCAAAAATCAACGACAACTACCTTAAGCTGAAAGCCGGATACCTGTTTCCCGAAATCGGCCGCCGTGTGCGCGCCTTTGCCGAGGCCAACCCGACCGCAAAAGTCATTCGTCTTGGTATCGGCGATGTTACCCGTCCACTGGCGCCGGCGGTTCTTACGGCATTTCACGATGCCGTAAATGATCTGGGTACGGTGGAAAACTTTGCCGGGTACGGCCCGGAGCAGGGGTATGACTGGCTTATCAACACCATTATCGAAAAATCATACAAACCACTCGGGGTATCGCTGAACACCGGTGAAATGTTCATCTCCGACGGTTCCAAGTGCGACTGCGCCAACATCCTTGATATCTTTGCCATGGACAACGTGGTGGCCATCGGTGACCCGGTTTATCCGGTGTATAACGACACCAACGTAATGATCGGCCGCACCGGAGAAGCTGACAGCAAGGGCTATTACGAGAACATCGTCTATCTGCCGTGTAACGAAGCCAACGGCTTCATCCCCGCTCTGCCGGCCGGCAAGGTTGATATTATCTATCTCTGTTTCCCCAACAATCCGACCGGAGTGGTCGCTTCCCGTGAAGAACTGAAAAAATGGGTTGACTACGCCAATGCCAATGACGCCGTGATCTTCTTCGATGCCGCCTACGAGGCCTTTATCACCGACCCGGCGATTCCCCACTCCATTTATGAAATCGAGGGGGCAAAAAAATGCGCCATCGAGTTCCGCTCCTTCTCCAAGACCGCCGGTTTTACCGGTGTTCGCTGCGGCCTGGTGGTCGTGCCGGAAGAGGTCATGGGGACTACGTCAACGGGCGAGCGGTACAGCTTCAACAAACTCTGGCTGCGCCGTACCACCACCAAGTTCAACGGCGCTTCCTACCCGGTGCAGAAAGCCGCCGCTGCGGTCTATTCCGATGCGGGATGGGCGCAGACCAAGGAAATCATCGATTATTACATGGAAAACGCCCGCATCATTCGTGAAGGGATGAAAGAGGCCGGATTGACGGTGTACGGCGGCGTCAATGCCCCGTATATCTGGTTAAAAACGCCGGCCGGCAAGACCAGCTGGGACTTCTTCGATACGCTGCTGACGGAATGCCATGTGGTCGGGACGCCGGGGAGCGGTTTTGGTCCCAGCGGTGAAGGGTACTTCCGGTTGTCGGCTTTTGGGAACCGGGATAATGTGATTGAAGCTGTGGAACGGATTAAGAAAAATCTGAAGTAACGACAAGGGCGCTGTCAAGGCGCCCTTTGTGTTTGGGCCCTACGTGAGAATATTTCATACATTAAAAATTCTGATTAGCACTGAACTTCCGCTGTTCAAGTTCCTCCCCTTGAAGGGGAGGGAGATATGATGTGGAGGGAGTTCAGTACTAATCAGATTAAAGATTCTGATTAGCACTGAACTTCCGCTGTTCAAGTTCCTCCTCCTTCAAGGGGGGAGGTCAGGAGGGGGATGGGGGTCTTTTAGCGCCTGAATTTCACCCCATCCCCACCCCTGCCCTCCCCTTGAAGGGGAGGGAGATATGATGTGGAGGGAGTTCAGTACTAATCAGATTAAAGATTCTGATTAGCACTGAACTTCCGCTGTTCAAGTTCCTCCTCCTTCAAGGGGGGAG
>CAINRC010000166.1 GCA_903852495.1 uncultured Geobacteraceae bacterium
CTAACTCATCGCTTCTACCTCATCGCTTCTAACTCATCGTCCCTAACTCATCGCTTCTACCTCATCGCTTCTAACTCATCGTCCCTAACTCATCGCTTCTAACTCATCGTCCCTAACTCATCGCTTCTAACTCATCGCTTCTACCTCATCGCTTCTACCTCATCGTCCCTACCTCATCGTCCCTACCTCATCGCTCTTCTCAGAAAGGAAATAGATGATGGCAACCAATATAATCGAAACAACCGGCCTTACCAGAAGTTACGGTGACATCTGCGCACTGAAGCCTCTTGACCTCCAGGTCCCGGAAGGTGAGTGGCTGTCTGTTATGGGGCATTCCGGTTCCGGGAAGAGTACTTTTATGAACCTGGTGGGGGGGCTTGACCGCCCCACTGCCGGTTCGTTACGGGTTGGGGGAAAAGACCTGCAGGCCCTTACTGAGGATGGCCTGGCCCGCTTCCGCCGCGAAGCAATCGGGATTATATTTCAGCAACACCATATGGTTCCTTATCTGACGGCGGTTGAGAATGTTATGATGGCTCAGTACTTTCACAGTGTGCCCGATGAAGCTGAAGCGCGTCATGCTCTTGAGCGTGTTGGCCTTGGACACCGTCTGAAAAACCGGCCGGGGGAACTTTCCGGGGGGGAACAGCAGCGTGTCTGTATTGCCAGAGCAATTATTAACAGCCCGAAGCTGTTGTTGGGTGACGAACCAACAGGGAATCTCGACCACAGTAGCACCGTCATGGTAATGGAACTGCTCAAGGAACTGCGCGCTGAGGAACGTTTCACCGTAATCATGGTAACACATAACCAGGATGTTGCTGCCTGGGGAGACCGCACCATCTATCTGGATGACGGGGTGCTGGTTCGCGAAGAACGGATGTAAATTCAGATGAGATATTCATCTCTCATCCGTCATCAATTATTTAAGAGAGACTCGATGGCCATTTTCTTCAAGTTAATTCCACATATCATTGTCTGGTTCGGTGTCGTTGTAATCCTGTTGCGGGGTTTTTCAGGGCGCCGTTCAGTCGTGGTGGTTGCATCCGGTTTAGGCCTGCTGGTCGGAACAGTTGGAGTCTTTGCACTTCGGTCATTACCCGGTTTATCTCCCTTTATCGCAATCAAATCCGTGTTGGGAGTCTGCTTCTTATTACTTTGGGCTGTTTCAGTGGCAGCCAGTTATCGCACTGCCGACAGCGGGGCAGCGTTCCCCTGGGGAGAGCGGTTCTTCTCATCATCTTCCGGTGCCGGTGTTGTTACGGTTATTGTCACCCTCATCGCCGGGGGCATCGCTGTCTGCAAATTTTCCGGCGCCGAAACCAGTGCGCTCTCGTTTAGTCTTCTTGCCTTGTCAGCAGGTTCACTTGCCTACTTTATTGCGTACGCTGCAAGATTTATTGAAAAACGGCTGCCGGAATCATTCAGGGTTTCACAGCTTGGTATGGTTGTGTCCGTAATTGCTCTTCTGCTTTTCAGTTCCTCTTCGATCCTTCGCCTTGACCTGTTTTCACCTTTGAGCATGAAGGTCATGAAAGGTGTGCACGATTTTGTCCATCAGTTTATGGAGTCCATTCTTATCCCGGATCACCTCTTTATCAGGCCGCCCATATGGAAAAGTATCGGTTTTCTGTTCGGTAAGGAGGTTGGTTTTTGGGGGGGGCTGGTTATCTGGTTTGCTCCGGTACTGTTGATAGTGCTGGCTATAAATTCCGTCAGGCTGCCATCGGTTGCCCATATCCGCCAGGGGGCACAGCGCAGGAAACTGCTGGCCGGGGCAATCAGGGAGCAACGCCTGCAACTTGTTATGCCCCTGTTCTCGGTGGTGATATTTGCCGCTGCAGCGTACCAGAGCAGTTTTCCGAGTGTGGAGTATTGGGATCCGAAACCGCTGCCGGTTACGGCAAATCCGGCCGGTGAGATTGTTATCCCTAAAAAAGGGGATATAAACCTTGAGGACGGAAAACTGCATAAATATCTGTTTAAGCAGGGTGAACGAGAGGCTCGTTTTTTTGTACTGCAGACCCCCGACGGCAAATTAACGGTTGATCTTGACGCCTGCGCAATCTGCAAGCCGGACGGGTATGGCCAGACGGAAGGCTCAGTGATCTGCTACTACTGCAAAACGCTTATCCCTCTGGAAACGGTAGGTAAACCTGGTGGATGCAACCCGGTCCCGATCGGATTTTCCGTGAAGGGTGAGAGTGTGGTGATTGACGCAATGACGCTTATCAACAGTTGGGGAGCAACTGTCCAGGCGACGGCCAGGGTAAAGGAGGGGGGGAAATGAAGCGACTGTTTCGTGCCCTAATTGCTGCCGGGTCATCCCGGGCGGTTCCTCCGATTGTTATCGGGCTCTTCTTTCTTTTCTACATCGGGGTAGCCTTCTTTACCGATGAAACCCTGATCACTCTGATGGCGTTCACCCGCCGGAGTTTTTTTCTTGCCGCTCTTCTGGCCCTGATTCCGCTGAACTGTGCGCTTCGGATTGTGCGGCAAACAACCTTATATCTGAACGTACGCAGGGCGTTGCACGGTAAACCGGTTAATTCTCAGTCGGAGCTGTTTGACGAAGCGGTGGAACTGCCTGCCTCAACGTATGACCTGCCGGAACTGGAGGGGCGTCTCGCAGCGGTCGGGTACAAAACCGGGCGCTCTGGCACTGCTCTGGGCGCCTGGCGAGGAATCAGCGTTTTCCCCGCACGGCTGCTCTTCCTTATCGGCTTTTTTTGCCTCTTTACCGGTATCCTTATCACGACCACTACCCGTACTGCAAACAGGAGGATGGTCATTGAGGGAGAGCCGATGCCGATGCCGGACGGGACTGGCGGTACTGTGGAGAGGATTACTCTGGCAAATGCTTCCGGCTTGATTCTGGCCAGAACCCTGGCCATTGAGGTTGCTTCTTCGAATTCAGGGTACGGGAAAAGGACCTTTGGCCTGTATCCTCCAACACTGTACATGGGATCATTTGTCTACCCCCGTTACCTTGGAATCGCACTGTACTTCCGTTTCTCCGCCCCTGATATGCCGGCCGGCTACGAAACGCATTGCTCACTTAATTGCTATCCTCCGGGAAAAGAAGATAACGTGGCAATCCCCGGTTCACCCTACCGAATAGTATTCAGTACTCCGGTACCGGAACCGGGGACTGAACGTTACCGGTCGTATATGACGGGGGACATAACGCTTCAGTTCAAGGTGCTTAAAGGGAAGGATGTTCTTTTTACGGGGAGCGCTCCGGCCGGCGGTGAATTTGTCCGTGACGGGTACCGGCTGGCTCTTCCCGATATACGGCGTCTTGTGATAACCGATTTTATTGGAGATTATGGCGTTCTGTTTATTTGGTCTGCGGGTCTTATCTTTGTTGCAGCAGGCGGTATCTGGCTGCCGATTCGTGCGTTTTTCCCCCGCAGAGAAATGTTGTTGCGTTTTGAAGCTGACCTGATCACGGCATATTCCCGTGCAGAAGGAAGATCGAGAAAGCATGCCGGAGTATTTCATGAGGTGCTTGATCTTGTTGATGCAAAGAGGGATGAGTAAGAAACGATGAGGGATGAGGGATGAGGGATGAGGGATGAGGGATGAGGGATGAGGGATGAGGGATGAGGGATGAGGGATGAGGGATGAGGGATGCAGGGATGCAGGGATGCAGTTTGATGTTATGAGCGGAGTTAGGAGAACGTGTTGAAGAGACAACTGAACGTGGCGATGATTGTCGGCCTGTTTGTTATTACTGCCGCACTTTATTCAAAAGCTGCGTATTTCCCATTTTGCATTATTGATGATACTGACTACGTGAGAAAAAATATCCACGTGGCATCAGGGCTCTCCTTAGATTCCATTACTTGGGCATTTACGGCATTCCATGCGAGCAACTGGCATCCTGTCACATGGCTTTCACTCATGCTGGACAGTCAACTGTTCGGTAACAATCCAATGGGCTTCCATCTGGTCAATATTTTCCTCCACGCATTAAATACATCTCTACTCTTCCTGCTGTTCAACTCAATGACCGGTGCTGTCTGGAGGAGCGCTTTTGTGGCGGCCTGCTTTGCAGTCCACCCGCTTCATGTGGAGTCCGTTGCCTGGATTACGGAACGTAAAGATGTCCTGAGCACCCTGTTCTGGCTACTGGCTCTCCTTTTCTACTATTACTATGTAAAGCGGTCCAGTCGTAGTATGTATCTTTTTTCTCTGGTAACCTTTGCGCTCGGACTCATGGCCAAACCTATGTTGGTAACGACACCTGTAATATTGCTACTGCTCGATTTTTGGCCGCTTGCACGCTTAAAAAATGGGGTAATTAACAGGGTAGAGCACCAGGCAGGCGGCCAGGCCGCCAATCATTTTAAGCTCCTGTTACTGGAAAAATTACCGTTTGTATTGCTTGCTGCCGGTTCTTCAATTGTGACCATGTATGCCCAGGAAAACTGTATGTCCACCCTTGCTGAAGTACCGATTTTGTTGCGGGTCAGCAATGCACTGTGGGCCTTGGTGCTGTATATGGCAAAGACGGTTTTTCCGTTCAATCTGTCGGTCTTCTACCCCCTTGCTCAGGTATCGCTATGGCAGACAGGCTGTGCAGCAGGAATACTATGCGGCATAGCTTTCACGGTACTTAAGCAAAAGGACAGATACCCTTATCTGGCCGCTGGATGGTTCCTGTTTCTGATCACCCTGTTGCCGGTTCTTGGCATAATTCAGGTCGGCAGTCAGTCGATGGCCGATCGGTATTCCTACATACCGCTTATCGGTCTTTTCGTTATGGCAAGTTGGGGAGGAGCAGAACTTTACGAAAAAAATCCGAAACTGAAAAACTTGATTGGCGCGGTTGCGGCAGGGGTGCTGCTGTTCTTTGCCGTTATAACATGGAACCAGTTGGGCTACTGGCGCGACAATGTGATTCTTATGCGCCATGCTATTGAAACTACAGAAAATAATGCATATGCACATTGTGCTCTGGGGTTCACTTATGACCAACTGGGGGAAAAAGATCGCGCCTTTGAAGAGTACTGGGAAGTACTGAAAATTGATCCGACATATGCAGACTCCCAATATCACAATAACTTTGCAATATTGTTGTACCAGCGAGGAATGCTTGAAGATGCGATTAAACATTTTCGCTTCGCATTGCAATTGAATCCGGATGATGAAAAGGCCGAGATTAATCTACAGGCCATTTTGAAAATAAAAAATCAACTAACAAAGAAATAAGCGTATTAGATTATTGTTTAAATATGCACGATCAACCCCAACACATCTGAAAGATCCCACCACATGAACATGGTCCGACGCATCATTAATGAACCGAAACAGCTCGTACCTCTGCTTCCGATCAGCCTGGTGCTGTACCTCCTCGTGTCCTCTTTTTCCCGTCCCGGAATCACCGCCGATGGTCAGACCTACTTGCAGATTGCCAGGAATATCCATTTGGGTATCGGGCTTGGCTGGCAGGCGCTTTGGGCCCCGCCGCTGCATTCATGTCTTGTGGCGCTTGTCGGCTGGCTACCGGGTGTTCCGGACCTACTGATCGCTTCTGCGTTAGTGGGCGCTCTTATGGGGATGTTTCTTGTGGTTGCAGTATGGCTGCTGGCTGAAGAGGTTTTCGGGCGTACTGTGGCACTGGGGGCCTCGCTTGTTGCCGCACTTTTTCCACACTTTCACTGGATATTCAAAGCTCCGGAGGCCGAGTCCACCTATACGGCCTTTCTCGTGTTTTCCCTCTGGCTCTTCTGTGCTGCCCAGCGCAGGCGGTCGTTACTACTGTTCATTTTCTGCGGCGTTGCTTTTTCACTTAGCTATATGTCCCGCTCGGAAGGTTTTCTGGTAATGATCTTTGTGATTGCGGCGGCGCTCTTGGTGCAGTGGCGCAGCCGCACACAGGCGAACTATGTTCGTTTCATCGCCCTGCTTCTCCTTGCATTTTTCATAACCTCACTCCCCTACCTGGTCTTTCTGAAAAAGCATTACGGCAGTTGGGTGATCAGCCCCAAGTCAACCTATGTGCTGATCTGGATGAAAAGCAGGATCTATCACGATAACGATTTAGGCGAGGTTGGCAACGAGGAACTTTGGGGGCTCACCGGTAGCGGTACGCTAAAATGGCAGGTGCCCTCGGGCGCTGGAGACGTGTTTTCATATCTCATGTCTCATCCTGCAAAAAGTGCCCAGGTTTACCTTGATAATCTGCTCAGGGAGGTGCCGGGCAGAATCCCCAACAACAGCGGTATGGAGCGATACCCCCAGGTTTTTCCGGTACTATTTGCACTTGCCGCTATTGGTGCTTTCCTCCGCAGATGGGGCAACAGGTCCGCTCAAAACAAAGCCGCACTTCTCTCTCCACTCCTGATACTGCTTGTACTGCCGGTTTTTACCGAGGGGTGGTGGAAATATCTGGTTCCCTATGCTCCGCTCCTGATTATTATCGGATGTGCCGGGATTACGTTTGCATCAGAAATTATATTTAAACGGTTTCCGCAAACAACGAGTCGTTATACCTCCCTTGCTGTACTGCTGGCTCTTGCGGTGTTTTTCCGCCTTATGGCTTTTCCCTTGAATTTATTTTCATCACCAAGCTTGAACAGTACTTCCACACCGCAACCATCGAAAATACTTGAAGCCCGTCATACCTATGCTGCAGATGCAGAAAAAGCGGGGCGCTGGATAGCGGAAAACTTGGGACAGGGCCATAACTATATGGTTCCTGCCTATTCAAAGCTGATCTATCACCTGAACGGCCTCTGGACAGCTGAACCGGTTGCGGACTTTGAAAAACTGCATGCATTCGCTATCCGCGAAGGTGCTGAGTACTATATTGCGGAATTGAATGGTCCTGTCCCGATGGAAGAAGTTACCAAAGTACCGCAGGGGCTTAGATTTGAAACCATGTACCGGGCACCCGAAAGCGGTTATACCGTTGTCGTATATCGCTTTACCCCGTTAGCTGGTCGATAGCCCGTTATGGCAGAAACTAACGACACAATAAATATCGGACCTGCTACCAATAATCAGGCTGCTATGACGTGCAACAGGATGCGCTCCATAGTATTGACCTGCATCGCATTGATCGCCATTGTCTTTGCCGTATATATACAGGTAGGAAACCACGACTTCCTGGATTATGACGACAATGTCTACGTAACGGCGAATCCTCATGTGACAAGCGGCATAACCGGTGATACGATCTTCTGGGCCTTTACTTCCGTGTATGCAGGCAACTGGCATCCGGTGACCTGGCTATCGCATATGGCGGATGTTCAGTTTTACGGGATGAACCCCGGCGGGCATCACCTCACCAGTGTTGTCATACACGCTGTATCCGCAGTGCTGCTTTTTCTGCTCCTTTGCCGGTTAACCGGTGCTCGTTGGCAAAGCCTGTTTGTCGCCGCTTTGTTCGCGCTTCATCCGTTGCACGTTGAGTCGGTTGCCTGGGTGGCAGAACGGAAAGATGTACTCAGTGCTTTTTTCGGGTTTCTCGCGCTTCTTTGTTATTCCGAATACGCAGTGAAGCGACAGCCTCTGCTGTACATGGCTTGTTTCATTTCCTTTGTGATGGGCCTGATGTCAAAGTCTATGCTGGTCACGCTTCCCGCAGTCATGCTGTTGCTGGATTACTGGCCTCTTGGCCGGTATCGCCAAGAGGAACAGGAAGGGGGACTGCCCCGGCTTTTCAAAAGAACGGCCGCCCTGGTAAAAGAAAAAATTCCTCTCTTTGTCTGCTCTTTCTGCTCAGGTATAGTCACCATCTACGCTCAGCATTCGGGCGGGGCGATGAGCGATCTTGATGCGGTGTCAATCGGGCTTCGCATTGAAAATGCCTTGATTGCATATGTTTCATACATCGGCAAGACCTTCTGGCCCCATGATCTTGCCGTATTCTACCCCCTCTCTTTTTATCATCCGCTGTGGCAGGTCGTAAGCTCACTGCTTTTGCTGCTTTTCATATCGGCGGCAGTGGTGCGAGCGCGTCATCGCTATCCGTACCTTGCGGTCGGCTGGTTCTGGTTTATTATAACTCTTCTACCTGTGATCGGTCTGGTGCAGGTGGGGGGGCAGTCCATGGCGGACCGTTACTCCTACATCCCCGTGATTGGACTCTTTATCATTGCCGCATGGGGAGGTGCCGATCTGACAAGTGGCTTCTCGCAGCGTGAGGGCATACGTGCTCTGCTCGCCGGGACGATATGTATCGTATCAGCCGTCTTCACATGGCAACAGCTCGGCTGCTGGCGGGATAGTGTTTCCCTCTATCGGCACACCCTTCAGGCAACGGCGGAAAATTACTGGATACATTACAATCTGGGGGTTGCTCTTGCCAACAAAGGGGACCTGAATGCGGCAATCCCTGAATTCCGGGAGACACTCCGGATCAAGCCTGATTATTCGAAGGCGCATAATAATCTGGGTTTTGTTTATGCCACTAAAGGAAATCTGGCTGCAGCTATCCATGAATTCCGGGAAGCGCTACGCATAACCCCCAATGGGTTCGATTTCCATAATAATCTGGGGCTTGTTCTTGTCAAAGAAGGAGAGCTGGATGCGGCAATACTGGAATTCCAGGAGGCTCTGCGGATAAACCCTGCCTATGCGGAAGCTGAAAAAAATCTTGGCGTTGCTCTTGGCCAAAAGAGGATGGAAAAATGAGTTTTGATACCCGATCGGCCTGTTCTCACCCAGATCACACCGGAAAGGGCGGGAGTATGCGTCCCATAGTCATAATCTGTTTAGTGTTGGTCATCATGGTTGCTGCCGTGTATATGCAGGTGGGGAACCATGAATTTTCAACGTTTGATGATCCTTCCTACGTTACGGAGAACTCCCATGTGGCAACGGGGATAACCGGCAAAAATATTATATGGGCATTCACTTCGGTTCATTCGGCCAACTGGCATCCTGTTACCTGGTTGTCGCATATGGTGGATGCCCAGCTGTATGGCATGAATCCTCGAGGCCATCACCTCACCAGCGTTGCAATTCATGCGATCGCTACGGTGGTCCTTTTTCTGCTTCTGTACAGAATAACCGGTGCACGTTGGCAAAGCTCTTTTGTTGCTGCTCTGTTTGCGCTGCATCCGTTGCATGTGGAGTCGGTAGCCTGGGTAGCGGAGCGAAAGGATGTGCTCAGTGGCTTTTTCTGGTTCCTTACACTTTTTCTGTATTCAGAATATGCGTCAAAACGGAAGCCGGTGCTGTACATTCTCACGCTCGCTTCCTTTGTACTGGGCCTTATGGCCAAGCCAATGCTGGTAACGCTTCCCCTGGTCATGCTGATGCTGGACTATTGGCCTCTCGGTCGATACAAAAGCGAGGAGATGGGGAAAGGGGTCGGCCCGCAGTCTGGTAGGAAATCCGTGCTAGCGGCCCTTGTTAAGGAAAAAATCCCCTTCTTGCTCTGTTCTCTCTTGTCAGCTGGTGTAACCATCTACGCCCAGAAAAAAGTAGAGTCAATCGCAAGCCTTGAAATAGTGCCGCTTGGTTTTCGCATTGAAAATGCCTTGATTGTTTATGTAACGTATATCCGCAAAACACTCTGGCCTGACGACCTCGCGGTCTTATATCCCATCCCCTCATCCTTCCCGTTGTGGCAGGCCATCGGTTCCCTCTTTATTATTCTGCTCATCTCTTTTGCTGTGGTTTGGGCCAGACACCGCAGGCCCTATATAGCCGTCGGATGGTTCTGGTATCTTGTCACCCTGGTACCAGTCATCGGCATAATACAAGTGACTTCAAATCCAGAAA
>CAINRC010000167.1 GCA_903852495.1 uncultured Geobacteraceae bacterium
GCAGCCTGGCAACGCTTAGGCTCCACATCGTACTCATCAAGGAGGACAGATAAAATTTGCTCCTCAGCCCATATTTCGTCTGACAAGAGATCCCATATCCTTTTTGCGACGTCGTTAAACTCAAAATAAGCCAGCGATTCAACGTTCATGAGAATGAGAGAACCGTTAACTTCTGCATGCAATGCATCAGGACTTTGTTGATAGGCCATCAGAGTTGCTCTGGATTAATTGATGAATGTGTTAAATGAGAATAGGAGTGGAAGCATTCAAGTGCTTCTTGCATAATGTGGTGGCGATTACTAAGCGATGGCAGGTCGCCAAGCACCGAATCAGGATGGCGTCGCGCAAGAAATTTAAGTTGAGTCGGTATAGAGATTTGAGTAGCTCCCCACCAACCATAAGGATGAATTCCAGCAGCAAGGCAACAAACCATATATTGACGGTCCGCACCCTTGTCCCAGTCATGAGCTTGCCTTTGAAGTTTCCAGGATGGGTCCTTTTCAGGAGGTAGCACATGGAGTAAGTGCCAGCCTGTAACCTCCAATGAAGCAGCCTCGGGGTTCGAACGCCAGTATTGCACGCCAAGATTGGCAAGTTCACCTATTGGCCCAATTACCCCACCAGGAAAGAGCCATCCCGTTTCATGGGGTGGCCAATGGCCAACAGGTGTGGTCAGGTGTTTAAGGCAACAGTGCCAGTCCGGTGCACGACGGTCAAGCCCTCCATAACAAGGCAGCATAAGCAGGCGAGTAGGAACAGTCACCGAATCAACGTGGGAGTCCAACCAATCAGGATTCACAAACTCATCGGCATCCACGGCAATCAGGAGATCATTAGGTTCCATATCCCGCACACCCAAACCTATAGCATTACGCTGAAACATTTCCCGCTCGCTCATCGTTGCGCCAGGATTGTAGTCGGCTGGTAGATCTGTCACAATAGATCTGAACTGATCTGGTTCCAGAGCAAGCAGATCCATCCAGCCTTTACCAAGGACTTCGCGTGGTTTACCGCGGAATGTACGTCGCCCCTCAACAATCAGAACGCGATCAAGCTTGGGAAGCAGCAGGTCAACCATGCCGCGGATGAGATCCACTTCTCCGTCAGCAGTGATTGCGAGCGCAATTTTTCTTCTCATAACGTAGCTGACTAAAAAAGTAAACTTATTATGCTATAAAGAATTGGTTGTAATCGGCAAACGACAGCAGGAACATCATATTACATTGATAATAATAAAAATAAGGTTGAAACTTTCCCATAGATTTACTAAAAACCTGGTTCTACTACATCAATGCCGGAGTTTGTGCAGGCCACAGCATCAAGCACTCTGGTCACGTGCTGCATCGCCTTCAATCCATCTGTCTATGACCTCTATTCGCTTTTTTTCTGCCAAAATCGCAGCATTTTTAAATGCAATAAGGAATATTTTCGGCAGGTGATTCCTGATCAATAAACCGAGTCGCTTCAAGTAGAGCCAACGGAAGCCTGGAGAGTTAACTGAAGTCGTGAACAGTGTCGCAATTTCTTCCGATGCAGGAAAGATGCGTTTGAATAACAGGGCTATGCGCTTCAGGAGTGATCGCTCATCAACCATTCTGACAATATTTATATGAAGTTTATCTGTTTTCGGTTGATCGAGAAATATAGCCTCCATCGCTATAGCGTGGATATGATCGTCGCTGTCGGAAGGGCAGAGTTCGTCAAGCACCCTCTTTGGTACTTTCGAACCGAGTTGTTTACGGGTGAGCTCTAGCATCAGCCAGACGCCACGCTCCCAAGCCATCTCTCTGGCTCTTGTAACAACATCATTCCAGTCGATGGGGTGGGCTGGTTTTGCAATGAGGCGGGCAATATCAAGCAGAGCCCTCGGGCCAACGTAAGTAAAACGATGGTGGACGGCTGCATGAAAACAAAGATAGAGCAGATGGTCTTCCAAACATAGGGATCGGCATGGTTTGCCTGCGATTGTGTAGATTTCTGAGCGTTGCCAAAACTTTTCTTCATCAACCGGTTTTTCGATAGGCGAGAGCGTCAGTGCCCAGTGGATGTCAAACAAGGCCTTCCGTGTCGGATGAACAAGCGGAAATTCATTGCGGGCTGGAGCAAGATCGCAAATATTGGCAGTATTCGACGGTACATCAAAGCCCTGCTCTATAACGAGTTTAGTGAAACGAGGCATATCCTCTAAACGCAGCAAAAGATCTATATCACCAGTAGCACGGGCCTTCAAGTCCCGGTATACTGCTTCCCCCAGCCAGAGCCCTTTGAGTAGCATTACACGAATATTTGCCTCTTTGAGAAGCGTCAGCATCTTGCGCAAATGGGCCTGCTGGCGGAGATTATTCATCAACGTCTTACGAACAGTTTCACCAAGCCGATCCAGACAGACTTGCGGTACTATCTCACCGTATTGAGAATCAGCATCAAAAAACTCTTTGACCTGAAAGGCCATACGGAAACGAATTGCTTCCGTGGTGAACTCATTCCAGTCATCAGTAGATAATGCCAATAACCGGTCAGGATTGGGTAGTGAAGTGTCACAGTGGAGAATCTCCAGAAGGAGATCGCTGAATCTTGTGTTCACAGTCGTTGACAAAGGTGATTCTTTATTAACCAATGCAATGAATACCGTAGTCAACTAAATATACCCCAAAAGATGTTGAAGCGAATACAGTAATTAATCGTTATCGTTGAGGAGAATCTTATCAGCCGATAATCCTCCGGGTACCTCAAATACATTGGTTGGGGTGAATCCATGAGCATTTTTGCCACCAGTGATAGCTCCACACTTCCCAAGCAGCCAGGCATGAGCCTCCCACCTCTTATCTGTCGATATCGGGTACAGTCTCATTCCAATAACAACCACACCGCTGCGTCCACGGCGTCGGAGCATCATTTGCCCTGCCGAAGCCTGAGCAAGGCATGTTGGTTGAAAAGGCAGGCGCCGGTACGCCCACCTTATAGCAATCGCCACTGCCCGTTCTTCTATAACGCTTAACCTTTGCATGGCCGTAACAGTTTTTACTCCTTGCCAGTGCTTGGGTATGCGAGCGTTGCACCCCAAAAATCCAGACCACCAGGCAATTGGAATAAAGCGCTGTGCAAAGCCAAATAAAACCAGAAGGCATAAAGCTTCTGCAGCACGCATATAGTCATGCCAGTTACGGATAAAATTGGATATCCAAATCCTAAATGATGGA
>CAINRC010000168.1 GCA_903852495.1 uncultured Geobacteraceae bacterium
CTTAGAACCCCCTCGCTTTAGCTATGGGGAGATTCAGCATATCGGAAGTTGCTAATTGCGTTAGCTCCGGCTATTTTTGATTCGTAAGCCATTCTTCCTTTTATTGCAGTCAGATTAAGAGGGCAATCCCACCATGTAATGCGAACGCCCCGTAATAGCACGGGTTGAGGTAAAGTAAAATAACCTACCTGTAGAAAACTATATGTGCTATACTTTCTACAGAAATCAATAACTTTAGGGGGAGTATTTTGTATGCCACGCACAGCTCCAGCACAACTGGCACAGAACAAACAACTGGTACTAACCAAGGCGGTTGTTAATACTGCTAATTATCTCGACATTCCTAAGGGCAAGCTTGCCCATATTCTGGGGGTTAGCTCAGCCACGGTTACACGCCTTTATGTAAATTCATATCGACTTTCACCTGACAAAAAGGAATGGGACTTTGCCGTTCTACTTGTAAGATTATTCCGCTCCCTGGATTCGATTGTAGGGGGAGCTGCTGACGACGCAAAAAAATGGCTCGCCAGCGAGAACAAGGCGTTTGCTGGGAAAAAACCGGCAGAACTAATTGAATCTACGGAGGGGCTTGTACGTGTCGTCAACTACCTGGACGCCTGCCGAGCTGTCGTCTAAAGCACAAAACATCTCCTTTAAGGTCTGGCGCATGGTGGAGGCCCAACACTTGGTATCAACATCCAAGATTGTGGATACCATGACAGAACAGGAACTGTTGGAGGATATTCTGGAAGAAAGAAAGCCTCCGATCCCCAAAGAGGCCGCCGATCTTCACTTTCTACTTTTCAGTCCTTTCCGCTATGAACCCCGCCAGCCCACCGGTTCACGTTTTCGGGCTTTATTTGACCCAGGGGTGTTCTACGCTGCTGAGGCAGTTCGGACTGCTGCCGCCGAAGTTGGTTATTGGCGATGGCGCTTTCTTCAGGACACATCTGGAATAGAACGTCTTCAACCGTGTGCATTTACCTCTTTCAAAGTGCCAATCAAGACAAGCTGCATAGACTTACGGGAGCCCCCCTTTGCCGATGAATCTTCCCACTGGCAACATCCAACGGATTATTCCGCTACACAAGCACTGGGGCGAGTAGCACGTGATGCCTGTATCGGCGCAATAATTTATCAATCCGTGCGCGATCCGCAAAAACATTTCTGCTCAGCAATATTAACCCCGCTGGCATTTGCAGCTAAGAAGCCTGATAGCGCATACCAAACCTGGGCACTTACTATATCTACCGAAGAGGCAATATGGATGCGGCAAGGTGGTGAATCATTTTCATTTACGACAAATAGCTGGGAGTGAGTGATCAAGATCTTCAGACTTGACTGACATTTGTAGCCAGATGGTAAATTGGTTCTTGACAGTATATTTGATAGTGCATTACAAGTTGAATAAGTAATGCAAAATTTTTTACAAGGAGATTGCTAAATGGCATATTCAGCAACAATTACCTCAAAAGGTCAGATAACAATCCCGCGTGCTGCCCGAATGGCTCTTAATTCATCAACAGTTGATATTGAAGTACAGGGGAATCTGGTGATTCTTCGCCCCGTTCAAAGTGTCGGCGGCTCACTGGCTGCGTATAGCCGTGGCACTGAATCCTTTGAAGAAATAAGGGATAACGTGTGGAAGGAGGTTGCAGATGAAAAAGCGGGCAACCCTACCTGATACCAATTATATACTTAGATACCTGCTGCGCGACAACGAATCACATTACGTTGAAGCTGCCGGATTTTTTGAAAACGTTCGCAGCGGTAAAGAATTGGCCATTATTGCTGAATCCGTACTGGTTGAATGCCTGTACGTTTTGACGAAGCATTACAAAGTCCCGCGTACTGAGGGTGCAAAAAGTCTATACGGTATCCTTCTCTATAAAGGGATAGTCAACCATAACCGCGAGACACTTACCAGGGCTCTCACGCAATTCGCTGAAACTACGCTGGACCCGGTCGACTGCCTCCTAATTGCCATGGCCGAGAACGAAGGCTACTCCGTACGATCATTCGACAGGGCGTTAGTGAACTACCCCGCCGCAAGCGACGGGGCTTCCTGTATCATCGAGAGGTCTGACAGCACCGACTCTCCCCAGGCGTAACTTTCCGCAGTTCCTGCGGTAGCTCTTTTCAGAATGTTTATTGCAGCGTTGTGGTCTCGATCCAGAACCAGACCGCAAACATGGCA
>CAINRC010000169.1 GCA_903852495.1 uncultured Geobacteraceae bacterium
AGTTCTGGGGACAGTATATTTAATTGACAATCACCCTGTTTCTGCTATTGTCCGCATATGGCAAGAATTGCACGAGTTATAGCACCCGGCATACCCCACCATATCACCCAGCGTGGCAACCGCCGACAGCAGACCTTTTTCTGTAATGACGATTACGACGCCTACATTGACCTGATGGCCGAATGGTGTGGTAAATACAGCGTAGAGATCTGGGCATGGTGCCTGATGCCCAATCACGTCCACTTGATTGCAGTACCTGAATCAGAAGAAGGCCTGGCTCGTGCGATTGGTGAAGCACACCGCCGCTATACTCGCAGGATCAACTTTCGCGAGAAGTGGCGTGGACACCTGTGGCAGGAACGCTTTGCATCGTTTCCGATGGACGAAAGTTATCTGTTGGCAGCTGTTCGATATGTTGAAATGAACCCTGTAGCTGCCGGAATTGTTGAACGGCCGGAGGAGTACCCCTGGAGCAGTGCCCAAGCCCATTTGCTGGCCCAGGACGACAAGTTGGTCAAGGTTGAACCGTTGCTTTTAATGGTTGGGAATTGGAAAGATTTTCTGACCTTTTCATCCGAGGATGAAATGACCACGTTCCGCAAACATGAGCGGTCTGGCAGACCACTTGGTCAAGAGGCATTTATTGATAATGTCGAGGTCTTGCTTGAGAGGACTCTCCGGCCAAAGAAGCCAGGACCTAAACAGAATACCGAATAGTTCTATATACTGTCCCCGGAACGCCTCGGAACTCCCCCCCGCTAAACAGAATACCGAATAGTTCTATATACTGTCCCCGGAACTCGTCCGAATAGTTCTATATACTGTCCCCGGAACTCGTCCCCGGAACTCCGAATAGTTCTATATACTGTCCCCGGAACTCCCCTGTCCCCGGAACTCCCTGGAACTCCCTGTCCCCGGAACTCCCCGGAACTCCCTATACTGTCCCCGGAACTCCCGTCCCCGGAACTCCCCCGGCGGGATGATCTCCTCAGCCGTGCATGTGCTGATTATGACGCCGGTGATTTTTGTGCTGATGAAAAAAAGGGATTTGAAAAAGGGGCGGTTGAAATATTCGGGGATGAAGCACTAGGCGCGGCTACATGACCAGTCCCAATCCCCAGTAACAGAGCATGCCAACCACCACCGTTCCGGCCAGTGAGCGAGTCTTGACCGCGCAGAACAGTGTCGGCAGCGCCGCCAGCAGTTCTATTTTACCAAAGGTGAGTACTCGCGGGTCGGCGTGGGCAAAGAGAGTCGGTGCGATGAGGGCGCTCAGGATGGCGGCCGGGATCAATTCCAGCCACTCGGCAAACCAGGACGGCAGCTTTCGGCCGGACAGTGCCACCAGCGGCAGCATGCGGGGGAGGTAGGTCACCGCACCCATGGCAGCCATCAACAACAGAAATTCACGGCTGTTCATGCCGGTACCTCCCGTTTCAGCAGGGTGCGTTTCAGAACCAGTCCTGCGGTGGCCGCACAGCAGGACGCCACGATCACATAGGCGTTGCCCGGCAGCCAGAGATAGGCCATCAGTGAACAGGCCGCCGCAATCAGGGCGGTGATCGTAAAGATCGGGCCGCGCAGCTGGAACACCAGCAGGCAGATGAACATTCCGGTCAGGGCGTAATCGACTCCGGCTGCGCCGGGGGGGACCAACTGCCCCAGATAAACACCGGCTACAGTGCTGACGATCCAGGTTGTGTTGGCTGCATGGTTGAGGGTCAGGGCGCTGTAGCGGTGCCATCCACCCTGGCTGAAGCGGGTCAGGTTGACGGCAAAGCTTTCATCGGTGAGGCCGTAGGCGAAAAGTGCCAGAAAACGGCGGGAGACGCCGGGGAAATGTACGGACAGGGCCGAACTCATCAGCAGATGCCGCAGGTTGACCATAAACACGGTGGAAACGATTGCCACGGGTGATGCGGCGACCCCCAGCATGGCAACGGCGATGAACTGAGAACCACCCGCAAAGACCAGTATGGACATGGCTGCCATCTGCCAGGGGGCCAAGCCCACCTTTTGAGCCAGCACCCCCAGCGAAAGGCCGATGGGAAAATAGCCGAGACAGATCGGCCATGCGGCAGATAGCCCCTGCCGGACCGTTCCCGCCATCAGAATGAATCCTTTGTCACTACTCCCGGAATACACCCAAAATGCTGGTCAACAGTGAGGATGATCAGGTTGTGGCGGAGCGCCAGCGCAGCGATCTGAATATCGGAGAATGGAATGGTGACCCCGTTTTTTCTCAGGGGAGCTGACAACTGTGCGGCCGAGAGCCAGAGCCCCTTATCCATCTCAACATAGCACAGTGAACTGAACGCCTCGCGCAGCGTCTCGCTCTCATTGCTGGTACGAACGCCCTGAAAAAGTTCGTACATCACGACACCGCAGGTTACGATTTCAGCATTTGTCAGTGCGTGTGCCAGTGCCACCGCTATCGGGGTGTCGCGGCCATTGAAGTAGTCGATCCAGGCACAGGTGTCAGGGAGAACCATGTCACGGGCCATGATACTTCTCCCGCTCTTCGGCGGTCAGCAGTTCATCCTGTTCCGCCTGTTGCCAGTCGTAGTCAATAGCCACTTTTCCCTTAAGGGCAATAAGGGATTCCATGCGGCGGCGGCGAACAAAATCCTCCATGGCGACAACAATGGCGCCGGTTTTTGATGTCTCACCGCTCAACAACTGAACGTCTTTCAACAGTTCATCAGGTATGTTTAGTGTCGCACGCATAATACGCACCTCCTGTAGGCATACATATCATGCATACCTATGACGTGTAAATCAGAAACATAGTTCCGACAGCAGTTCATGAGCCAGCTTCCCCGCGTAGCAAAAACAGGGAATATGTGGTATGGAATGTTGTACTGTACAAGGATTGGATAGCGAAAGTGGCGCACAGTTCGCTATGCGTCAATGGGGAAACCGGGCATGACAGAATCAGGTAAAGGAACAGTATATGCTCTGCTGGCAGTGGCCATGTTTGCCTCGCTGGGTACCGGCTTCAAGGTGGCGGTAACCCGCATGAGCAGTTTCTCTGTCGTTGTCTGGATGGGGCTATGGGGCAGCGGAGCGCTCCTCGCTTTTCTCCTCCGTGAACGGCAAACAGCAATGATTGTCTCCGAGTTTCGCCAGCGGCCGCTGTTTTTTCCTCTGGCGGGGATTATCGGGCTTGGTATCCAGCAGATCCTCTGCCTGAAAACATACGAATATATTCCGGCCAGCCAGGCGGTAATTCTGCACTATACCTATCCGTTGCTGATGCTGCCGTTGTCGTGGCTGCTCTTTCGGGAAAAAACCGACTGGCGGGCGCTCTGCTGTGTGGTTTTAGGTTTTGCCGGGGTCTGCGTGCTGGTCTCTGCCGGTGGCGGAGTGGGGGATGTGCGCCTCTCTGCCGGAGTGATGGCCGGGCTTGGCACCGCCATCAGTTTTGCCCTGTTCTGCGTGTTGATCAAGCACACCAGCTTTTCCGTGACCGCCGGCATGTTTCTGCTCAACCTGTTCGGCCTCCTGTTCCTGCTCTGTCTGCTGCCGATCTATCCCATGCAGTGGTCAATTTCCGGGTCGGATATGCTGCTGGTGGCATATCTGGGGATCTTCCCGACGGCGGTGGCCTTCATCTTCTGGAACCGGGCGCTCCGGATGATCCCGACCGGGCGCTCATCCAATTGTGCCCTTCTGGTGCCGATTCTTTCACTCATCTGCATTGCCGTTGTGCTGAAAGAGCAAATCACTCCCCTGCAGGCGCTCGGCATGGCAATCGTGCTGATGTCGATTGTTCTTAATGTCAAGCTGACAGCACGTTCATAACAGCCTCTCCGCTGCTTTTTCCTCCCGCCGCTACTCAACCCAGTCATCATCCTCTTCAATCGGCGCGAAACCGCGCCGCATGGTGTTCTCCGTCACGACCCTCGGGTCCATGAAGTGCAGGAGATAGTCCGGTCCGCCCGCTTTGGTGCCGACGCCTGACATGCGCGAGCCGCCGAAGGGCTGGCGATCAACCAGCGCCCCGGTATTGTTCCGGTTGATGTAGAGATTGCCGACCCTGAATTCCCGCCGTGCCCGGTTAAGATGCTCGGGGCTGCGGCTGAATATGCCGCCGGTCAGGGCGAAGCTGGTGGAGTTTGCCCATTCGATGGCCTGATTGAAATCTTTGGCTCTCATGACGGCAAGCACCGGCCCGAAAATTTCCTCCTGGGCAATGCGGTGCTGGGGAGTAATACCGTCGATGATTGTCAGCGGTACCCAGTATCCTTCACCGGCAGGGATCGGACTTGAGTAGAGCAGTCTACCTTCCTCCGAGCCGACCTTGATATATTCCAGAATGTTTTTCTGAGCTGACGCATCCGAGACAGCTCCCATGGAATATTTTGGATCTTCCGACGGGCCGACCTGGTAAACCTTGGCCGCCTTAACCAGACGGTCAATAAATTTATCGTAGACGGCGTCCAGTACAATGACGCGGGAACAGGCCGAGCACTTCTGCCCCTGAAAGGCGAATGATGAATAGAGTACGTGCGGCACCGCTTCATCCAGGTCGGCATCGTCATCAATGATGATGGCGTTTTTCCCCCCCATTTCGGAGATGATCTTCTTGACGTTGGCCTGGCCGGGGTGGACCTTGGCGGCCCGGTCGATAATACGCAGGCCGGTTTCAACCGAGCCGGTGAAGGCGATCAGCGATATGTCCGGGTGGTCAACCATGTAGTCGCCGATAATTGATCCCTTGCCCGGAATGTAGTTGAATACCCCCGGCGGCAGGCCGGCTTCACGGAAGATTTCCACCAGGTTCCAGCCGATAATGCCGGTGATATTTGACGGTTTGAACACTACAGGGTTGCCGGTTACGATCGCCGCTGCGGCCATTCCGAGGCTGATTGCCAGCGGAAAGTTCCAGGGGGAGATAACCGCTGCGATTCCCTTGGGTTCATAAAAATAGTGATTGATTTCACCCGGTGCGTTGCCGATCCGTTGCGGTTCTCCGTAGCGGATCATTTCCCGTGCATAATATTCGAGGAAATCGATCGCTTCCGTGACGTCAGCATAGGCCTGGTCCCACTGTTTGCCGATCTCCAACACCTGCCAGGCTGAAAGTTCAAAGAGCCGTTTGCGGGCAACCTCGGCACTTTTCAGCAGATAGTTCGCCCGGTCGCGGGGCGGGGTGTCGCGCCAGGCCGGGAACGCTTTCTTTGCCGCTGCGATGGCCAGGGATACCTCTTCCACTCCGGCCTGTGAAATTCTGCCGAGCAGCTCACCCGGCCTGTTCGGATTGACGGTGTCAAACAGTTCGTGGGTGACTACCTCTTTGCCGTCGATATAGAGCGGATAGTTCCTGCCCGTTGCTGCGCGCACTTTGGCCAGGGCTCCGGAGAATTCAGTGCGGTGGTCAGGGCGGGTAAAGTCCACCATTGGTTCGTTGTTGAAGCGGGTAAGTCCGCCGGGGCCAGCGGCAACTGGGCGACGTTTGTGGGAACGCTCGCTCCGTTCGCGCTCCGCTGTTACGGCGGGATCTTCCAGCAGGCGGTCAATCTGGGCATCTTCGGCGAAACTCTGCCGGAGGAACGATTCATTGGCGGTATTTTCCAGCAACCGCCGCACCAAATAGCCCATGCCCGGCACCATGTTGCCGTAGGGGGCGTAGAGGCGGATCCGTCCGACCACTTTCAGGATTCCCTTCCGGACCGGTTCGGCCATGCCGTACAACACCTGGAACTCGTAGCGTGACTCGGGAACCTTCAGTTCTGCCGCTATTTCCAATACGGCGGAGATTGTACGAATGTTGTGCGAGGCACAGGCGAAGTGGCAGATGTGATGTTTTACCAGAATCATGCGGGTCTGCCGTTCAAAAGCGGCGTCACTTTCCGCCTTGACCGTCCAGACCGGGACTGCCCAGCCATTCTGCTTCGCCTTGACCGTTTCATAATCCCAGTAGGCGCCTTTTACCAGACGGATTGAAATCGGTGTGTTGTGAGCTTCTGCCCACTCCAGCAGATCAGCAAGATCATGATCGTTATCTTTCAGGTAGGCCTGCAGAACGATACCGATGTGCGGATAGTCCCGGTATTCCAGTTTCAGGCGCTTGTACAGCTCGATGATAATCCCTTTGTGGCGGTATGATTCCATATCGATGCAGAGAAAACCGCCCATTGCAACAACCCGCTCGGCAATGCGGCGCAGCTGCTTCAACATGGCCTGCACCGACCCTTCAAAATCCTGCGGATTGGCCAGGGCAAACAGTGCGGTCGGTTTTACCGCTACGTTGACCTTTGGTGCGTGTCCCCAGTCAAGATTCTCATCGCCCCCGACGCCCCGCAGCCCTTTCCATCCCTGCTGCTCGTTTTTCAGGGTTTCCAGAACTTCCAGGTAGGTGGCAACATATTCGTCGGCCTCCTGTTCGGTCAGGGTCGCTTCGCCCAGGACATCGACGACAGCCGCAAAGCCGTCTTTGCGCAGCCGTTCGATATTTTTTACCGCCTCTTTCGTGTTCTCTCCGACAATGAACTGGCGGGCCATCTCCTGAATGTTGGCCGATATGACCTTGTTCAGCACCGCCCCGCCGAGGGAACCGAGCATGCCGGCCATTTTAGCCCCGGTCTGGAGAACCGGCGGCATATCCTTTTCCTCGCCGAAGTATTCACGGATATGGTCGGTCAGCAGCTTTGATGTTGTCAGGGAAGGGAAGGCATCCACAAAACGGAACATCTGGATCTTGAACTGTTCGTTCTGCATACTCCAGTCCATGACCTTGCCCATCCAGGCGCCTTTGTTGAAAAGCGACGGTTTTTCTCCGGAAATGGAGGCAAAAAATTCTTTGCCCCGGACGACAATTTTTGCGTTGAGTGCGGGTTCCATGGGGGTTCCTTTCAGCTGCCTGAGTATTGGGTTGGCGTTTATTGCGAATGGTTAAACCATTTACTCAAAGTTGGTTCTACAAGTCAAGTTTTTCCTGCATACGCGTTTCTGCAACTTCTTGTAAGGGCAACTATCAGATGGTATGATGGTGCAACCATTCAAAAGGGGAACTGTATGTTCAAACAGGTAAAACAGAGCAAGGCGTATCAGGATGTGGTGGACCAGATTCAGGAAGCTATCATGACCGGGGCGCTTAAAGCGGGCAGTCTGCTTCCGGCTGAGCGGGATTTGAAGGAAAAATTCGGCATCAGCCGTGGCACATTGCGGGAAGCATTACGGGTGCTGGAACAGAAGGGGCTCATCGAGATCCGGACCGGGGTTGCGGGCGGCTCCATGGTGCGCGAGGTGAACAGCGATAAGCTCAGCGAGAACCTCGGCCTGCTCATCAGAAACTGCGCGGTTTCACTCACCGATCTGGCCGAGTTTCGGGAAGAGATGGAGGGGGGGGTGACGGCGTTGGCGGCTCAGCGCGCCGGAGCGGAAGACGTTGCGTTATTACGGACGCTGTTGCAGGAAGCTGAGGAGCAGCTTGATCTGGGGCCTGCAGGATGGGATGGGTTTATCCGTATTGACGAACAGTTGCACCTGGCACTGGCCAAAATGAGCGGCAATCTGCTGTTCCAGACGGTACTGCAAAGCCTGTATGCCAACATTCATACCTATTACGTCAAATACCTGCCCCGCGATGAGGCGCTGCTGAAGGAGAACTTTGCCGACCTGTGCGCCATCGTCACGGCGGTGGAAGCTCACGACAGTGAACAGGCCCGGGCCGTTGCGCAATCCCATGTCAGGCGGTTTAATAAATATATGGAACAAAAAGGGGCGCAGTAAACCGGTGAAAATTCAGGCAGTCTCCCGCCTGGCCGTCATAACACCCCGCCAGGCGTCGTATGAATAACAGCAGAGTCCGCCCCAGATACACATAAAACTGGTCAGGTGCTCCGGGGTAAACGGTTCCTTGTACAGCAGGACGGCCAGCAGGAAGTGAAGGGTAGGGGTGATGTACTGAAGAAAGCCGATGGTGGCGAGACGGAGGCGGCGGGCGGCCGAGGCAAACAGCAGCAGCGGCACAGCGGTTGCCACACCGGAAAGCACCAGCAGGGTGGCCGTTTGTGCCGGTGCAGTAAACAGCGCACCGTTTCCCTGCCAGGACACGAAGATCAGATAGCACAGTGCTGCCGGGCCGAGCAGCAGGGTTTCCACAGTCAGGCCGGTCAGGGAATCAACCGCGACGATCTTGCGCAGCAGGCCGTAGGAGCCGAACGTCACCGCGAGTATAAGGGCAGCCCAGGGAACCCGGCCATATTGAAAGGTCAGCAGAAAGACCCCGACCGCTGCCAGCACCAGACTGACCAACTGCAGTCGGCGCAGACGCTCCTGAAAAAAGAGGAAGCCGAGCAGTACACTGACAAACGGCGTCATGAAATAGCCGAGGCTGGACTGGATAACCTCGTCATGCCCTACGGCGATTATGAACACCAGCCAGTTGGTGGCGATCAGCAGGGCCGATAGAGTCAGCAGCGTCAGGGCACGCCGGTTATGCAGAGCGTCACGAATCATCCCCCACCGACCCCGCACACCGATGATCACCCAGAGAAACAGTACCGACCAGACAATCCGGTGACACAAAACCTGCAGGGCCGGGACTCCCGAGAGCGCCTTGAAGTAGATCGGAAAAAAGCCCCAGATCAGATATGCCGGAATGCCATAGGCAAGACCTGCCGCCCCTTTTTTTTGCTCAGCTGTTTTTTCCCGCACGCCGGTCACCATTGTATCTGTTTCGCATACTGATCAATCATGAGTTGGAATCACCGCAGTTTTGCTCCCGGCCGCAAACCGGGTGAAGATAAACAGGCCGCCGAAGATGAAACAGGCGCCGATGAACTGACGAAGCGTGGGAAATTCCCGCAGAAAGACCGAAGCCCACAGTATGGCCCCCAACGGTTCGCCCAGGACACTGACGGAGACAACCGATGCCTGGACATAGCGCAATGCCCAGTTGAAGACTGTGTGGCCGAAGACTGTACAGACAACGGCCAGGGCGCAGAAAACAAGCCAGTCGTGGGCCGGGTAGGGTGCGAACGGCGTAGCGGTTGCCAGGCTTGCTACCGCCAGAACCGCCGCGCTGCTGCCGTAGGTGTAGAAGGTGTAGACCGGCAGTGCGACATCACCCCTCATGCGCCGTCCGATCAACAGGTAGCCGGAAACGAGAATGGCTGCTGTCAGGGCCAGCAGGTCTCCCCAAAACGCGTCCCTGCCGATCTGGAAGTCGGATGCGCCGATGATAAAACTTCCCACCAGAGCCAGCAGCCCCCCAACCATGGCCATACGGCTGATTTTTTCTCTGAAGAAAATCCAGGAGCCGATCACCACGAAAATCGGTTGCGTAGTAACCAGTACGACCGAACTGGCAACGCTGGTATAGCGGAGTGAGGTAAACCAGGTGACAAAATGGAGTGCCAGGCAAAGGCCGCTGGCTGCCGCGAGGCCGCGCTCACGCCATGACAGTGCAACAAGATCGTGTCGGTGGCGCACCAGAGCGTAGGGGGTGAGCACAATGAAGGTAATCAGCAGGCGATAGGTGGCGATGGTCAGGGCCGGAGCGGTCGTGAGCCGGACAAAAAGGGCGGAGAATGAAACTGCAAAAACCCCTGCCAGCACCGCCAGATAGGGGTTTACGATCGGTTTACTGCTCACGGGATAGTGATCCTTTTAAGCTGAAAACAAGTGAAACAGGTAATATTATTCCCCAAGATATGCTTTGCGGACTTCCGGATTCTCCGCCAGTTCGCGTGCCGCCCCCTGAAGGACAACCTCGCCGGTCTCAAGTACATAGGCACGATTGGCAATGGAGAGCGCCATGTTGGCGTTCTGTTCCACCAGCATGATGGTGGTGCCGCTGGCATTGATCTCCTGAATGATGGCGAAAATCTGTGCCACCAGCATCGGTGCAAGCCCCATGGACGGTTCGTCAAGCAGCAGCAGCTTAGGGCGTGACATCAAGGCACGACCCATGGCGAGCATCTGCTGTTCTCCGCCGGAAAGGGTTTTCGCCAACTGCTTCTTCCGCTCGAAAAGACGGGGGAACCGTACGAAAACCTGATCAATATCCTGCTGGACGGCACTGGTGTCGTTCCGGGTGTACGCGCCCATCTCCAGATTCTCCAGGACGGACATATTGGCAAAGACGCGCCTTCCCTCGGGAACCTGTGAGATCCCGCGTTTGACAATTTCGTGGGGCGGAATCCCGCTGATCGTTTCACCAAGAAAGGTGACCGTACCGGAAAGCGTCGGGACAATGCCGGAAATGGCATTGAGGATGGTTGTCTTGCCGGCCCCGTTGGCACCGATCAGAGCGACAATCTCCCCCTGATCAACCTGGCAGGAGATGCTTTTCAACGCCTTGATGGCACCATAGTTGACGAAGAGTTGGTCAAGCGTGAGCATCGGCAGCCCCCTTTCCGAGATATGCTTCGATGACCTTGGGGTTCCGGCGGATCTCTTCCGGCGACCCTTCGGCGATCTTCTCCCCGTAGTCCAGGACGGCGATCCGGTCGGAAATTCCCATGACGAACTTCATGTCGTGCTCGACCAGAAAAACGGTAATACCGGTGGCACGGATACGCTGAACCATGGCCATGAGCTCGGCTTTTTCCTGGGGGTTCATGCCGGCCGCCGGTTCATCAAGAAGCAGCAGGTCCGGCTGGAGTGCCAGGGCGCGGGCTATTTCCAGGCGGCGCTGTTCACCATAGGGGAGGTTGCCGGACAGCTCGAACGCACGGTAGGAAAGGTCGACCATCTGCAGGCACTCTTTAGCCAGATTCAGCAGTTTTCCCTCTTCTTTGCGTACCCAGGGGGTGAACTTCATCAGAGCGCCGGCCAGATTCCACCGACCGCGACTGTGGGCGCCGATCAGGATGTTATCCAGCACCGTCAGATCGGTGAACAGCCGGATGTTCTGAAAGGTGCGGCCGATGCCGGCGGCTGCGATCTTGTAAGTCGGTGTGCCGTTGACAGAACGTTCCTTGAAGTGGATAGAACCGCTGGTTGGCTGATAGATGCCGGTAATCAGGTTGAAGAGAGTGCTTTTGCCCGCGCCATTCGGACCGATCAGCGCCTGGATGGTTCCCTTCTCCACCGTCAGGTTGACGTCGTTGACGGCCACCAGGCCACCAAACCGGATAGTTACGTTTTTAAGTTCAAGTATGGCCATTTCAGGATTCCGATGTTTTAGCAGTTTTTTGATCCATGACTGTTTTCATGTGCGGTTTACGCCCCAGGGTACGGAGAACCAGGGAGGTGAAATTTAAGCCCCCCATTAAACCGTTGGGGCGGAAGATCATCATGCAGACCAGCAGGCCGCCATAAACCAGCATGCGGTATGAGGCCATAAAGCGTAAAAACTCCGGCGCTGCCGACAAAATGGACGCCCCGATAACGCTGCCGGTAATGCTTCCCAACCCCCCAAGAACAATCATGCTGAGAATGTCGACCGATTTTAGAAAGCCGAAATCCGAGGGGTTGATGTATCCCATGAAGTGAGCGTACAGACCACCGCCGACACCGGCCAGAAATGCGCCGATAGCGAAGGACTGGACCTTGTAAAGCGTCACGTTTATCCCCATGGCCTCTGCCGCTATTTCGTCACCCCGAACCGCCATAAGCGCCCTGCCGAAGCGGGAACTGTGAATGAATGTGACACAGATGATGGACACCACCACCACCAGCCAGACGACGATCGGCATCGGTACCGCTGTAATTGCGGACGGGACCGTAAGGCCGAGTGCCTTGTTGGTGATTTCAAGATTCAGGAAAACAACTTTGACAATTTCGGCAAAACCGAGAGTGCAGATGGCAAGGTAATCACCGGTCAGGCGCAGAATTGGCAGGCCGATCAGGGCGGCAACCCCGGCGGTGATGAATCCGGTCAGTGCCAGATTGGCAAAGAACGGCATACCGAGCTTGATGGTGAGCAGGGCGCTGGTGAAGGCACCGATACTCATGAAGGCGGCGTGTCCCAGTGACAGCTGACCGGTCAGACCGGTGATGACGTTCAGGCCGAGCGCCAGAATTATGCCGATACCGATATTGACGATGATCTGCAGATAGTAGGGATTGATGCTCCCGGTCAGCAGTTGTAGAAAATCACCCATGTGAAAACTCCGGATTCAAATAATTCATTACACTTTTTTCTGGATCTTCCGCCCCAGCAACCCGGTCGGCTTGACCAGCAGCACCAGCACCAGAATGGCAAATGCGATGGCATCCCGGTACGACGAAAAACCGATTGCAACACCGCCAACTTCGGTGACACCCAGCAACAGGCCGCCCAGCATGGCACCCGGAATGGAGCCGATACCGCCCAACACTGCGGCAGCAAACGCCTTCAGGCCGGCCATCAATCCCATGTTGAAGGAGACGGCGTTGAAAAGGATGCCGACCAGCACACCCCCTGCGGCGGCCAGGGCCGAACCGAGTGCAAAGGTGAAGGATATAACCATATTGACGTTTATACCCATCAGGGCAGCGGTGTTGTAATCTTCGGAGGTGGCGCGCATCGCCTTGCCGATCTTGGTTTTATGGACGATGAACTCAAGGGAGATCATCAGGATTGCCGAGATGACAATGATCAAAAGCTGGAGGGTGGATATTTCTGCAGAGCCGATGTGAATCTGTTTCACCGGAAAAACGCCTTCCGGATACCCCTTGGCGTTGGCGCCAAAAAGCATCTGGGCGAGAGTTGACAGGAAGATGGATACGCCGATTGCCGATATGAGTGCCGATAGCCGCGACGATTTCCGGAGCGGGCGATATGCGATCCGCTCGACGAAAACGCCAAGTAGCACGCAGACCACCATGGCGATCAGCATGGCTACGAGGAAATTCAGCTTGAATATGGACGTGGCAAACAGACCGACGAATGCCCCCACCATATAGATTTCGCCGTGAGCAAAGTTGATCAGGGTAATGATGCCATAGACCATGGTATACCCCAGGGCAATCAGCGCGTAGGTGCTTCCCAGGGCGATGCCGTTAATCAGTTGCTGGAGAAACATGCAGGACTCCTCGTTAAAGATGTGAATCAACTGCCGGTGAAGCGTTTATGCAGGGGCGAACTGTACACGTATCTGCCGATAATGACAATGATGATGGCGGATCAAGAGCTCGTACCGTCACAGTTCTTTTCAGGACGGGCTGCGACAAGGACGACCAGGCCGCCTAAAACCATCATCATGCCGAAAACAGCCGTAAAGGTCGGCCGTTCTTTCAAGGCAATGATGCCGAGGGTCGCCGCCGTCAGTGGTTCTGCCAGTGACAGGGTGACCGCATGGACCGCAGGGACAGTGCGAAGTCCGCGGGCAAAGAGTGTATATGCCAGCGCGGTGGTGATCAGCCCCAAATGCAGAATTACTGCCAGACCACCAGGTTTTACAGCCCAGCTCAGGTCGGCGTTGAACAGGAACGGAGCGAGCAATACTCCCCCCAGCGTGAAGACCAAGGCAATGACCGCCTCGGAAGAATTACCCGGAAGCAGGAGTTTGATGGCGAGGGCATAGCCGGCGTATGATGCGCCGGCAGCAAGCGCCAGGAGGACGCCTGACAGGGTAATCTGTGACACGCTGCCGGGTGACGGTATAAACAGCACCAGTAACCCGATAACGGCTAAAGTCGTGGCGATCAGCCAGCGGCGGTCCGGGTGCTCCTTATGGATCAGAAACGCCAGCAAGCCGGCAAAGAGTGGGCCGCTGCCGATCGCGACAATTGTGCCGACGGCAACACCGGTTGTTTCCACCGCCTTGAAAAACGAGAGCTGGTAGGCGGCCACCAACAGTGCGGCCAGCAGTGTAACGCCCGGCTGCTGAAAGCTGCTGCGGGTGATTTGACCGCGTGCCACGGCAAGCAGCAGCAGTGCGCCGCCACCGACCGCCAGGCGCAGGGCGCCGATGGTCAGGGGGTGTGCGCCGGAAGGCGCTAATGCCTGCGCTGTGCCGGTGGTGCCCCAAAGGATCGCCGCCAGGAGGATTAAGAGTATGCCGTGCGATCCGTTCTTGTTCATTGAATGCTCTCAAAAAAAAGCGGCGCCGGCAGATACCGGCGCCGCTTGGTAGTACGGCTTGCGATTAGTCCATTTTGACCGGTACTTTGGCTTTCAGGGCGAACTTGCCATCTTTAACTGCTAACAGGCAGAGCGGAGACTTGATCGGTTCACGGTTGTCACGAATGGTGATGGTACCGGAAACACCCTTGAAGTTCTTGGTCTGGGCAACAGCAGCTTTGAATGCTTTTGGATCAGCGCTGTTGGCGCGTTTGATGGCATCAACGATCATCATGACGCCGTCATAGCCCTGGGCGTCAAACAGACCGGGGAGCTGATTGGCAAATTTCTTTTTGAAAGACTCGATGAATTTTGCGGTTTCGGGGGAAGCCTGCTCGGGGGAGAATCCGAGAGCTGACATGGAACCCTCAACAGCAGAACCGCCAAGTTTGATGAATTCAGGAGAGAAGAGGCCGTCGCCGCCGAACATATTGGCTTTAACGCCCTGCTTGCGGGCTTCTTTCATGATCAGGGCGCCTTCGGTGTAGTAACCGGAGAAGAAGATTACGTCAGGGTTTTTGGCTTTGATGTTGGTAACCTGGCCGCTGAAATCCTTGTCGCCGTCTTTAATTTTTTCATCGGCAACGATGGTGATCCCTTTGCCTTTGGCAGCATCACGGAAGGTCTGGGAGAAGCCAACGCTGTAGTCGTTGTTGTCAGAGGTAATGACAGCAACTTTTTTGTACTTGAGGTCGTTGGCAAAGTAATCGATGCAGGCCGGGATGGCGACGCTGTCGAGCAGTGTGTTGCGGAAAATGAAGTCGCCGTTTTCCACAACACCAGGTCCGGTGGCGCCGGCAGAAAGGAGAACAACCTGGGCTTTCTGGGCTATGGGGGCGGCTACTTTGGTAATGCCGGTGGTCGGGTCACCAACAATGGCGACTACGTTGTCGCGGCTGATGAGTTTTTGGGTAACGGAAGCGCCTTCCTGCTTGTCGCCCCGGTTATCGGCTTCAACGATCTCGATCTTCTTGCCAAGAACTCCGCCGGCGGCGTTGAGTTCTTCAGCAGCCATTTTCATCCCTTCCAGCGTCGGTTTGCCGAACATGGCAACATCGCCGGTCAGGGCGCCCAGAAAACCAATTTTTATGGTGTCAGCAGCAGCTTTTGGTGCGTCGGTTGAAGCCCCTTCTTTCTTTTTACAGCCGGCTGTTACGGACAGGGCCAATACAGCGGACAACAGCAGTACGGTACTTTTTTTAAAGCTCATGTTCGTCTCCTTCCTTTGTGGGGTGTGGTGCATTTTGTGAAAGGTCGAGCGGATTAAAAAAACCTTCGGGGCAGTGGGGCCCCCGAAGGTCATGATACAGGAATTAGAAAGAATATTTAGCAATAATTTTGAGGTCGTAAGGGTTGTCAACAGACGGTGATGTTTTGAAATAGTCGCCAAGGAAGACGTAGCCGACACGCGCTCCAAGAGTTACTTCCGGGAGGAGTTTGTAATTGGCTTCGCAGTTGATCTCTGAACCAAGGTAGTTGCTATTGTGAGCCCCACGATCTCTGGCAACTGCTGCAAAACCGGCATTAGCACTGCCGGACAGTTTCGGTGAAAAAGTGTAGTCGTAGCCGAGTGACCCGAAGACAACACCCTGATTGACGTTGTTTACGTCATAGATGATTGCGTTATCAAAGTTTGTGGCATTTTTGTCCCTGCTAAGAATAACCATTTCGTTATCATAGAAGCCGCCGCCTTCAGTGCCGTTAACCGAGGAAGGGATTACCAGGCTGCCTTCTGCGCCGCCTGATGTATAAATGAATTCCGTGCGTGCTGTACCGCCGGCTAATGGTATTTTAGCGCCGAAATTGAACGCATATCCCTTTGCCTTGGTCCCGTCAGATTTATCGCCAAACTGTGTCAGTGCAAAGCCGTTGACAGTAAGCGGGCCGACAATTGTTTCGGCATTAACTCCTAGTGTTGATACTTTTGCTTTGTTTGTGGGTTGAACTGCAGTCGCGGAATTTTGACGATTGTCTGCGATAAAATAATATGCTGCGCCAACTTTAGTTTCCTTGTTTATGCTGTACTTGGCATCAAGAATAAACAGGTCATAGGTGTTACGTCCGACTGTTTTTGTTGATGTGTTCTCTTTGTAATTGTCACCATAAAGATCAAAACTGTCACCCATGCGGAAAAAACCGGCGCTGGCACTTGCTTTGGCGTAGTCATGCGAAAACAGAATACCGGCAGCATCTGCACTCATTATGCTGCCTTTAAAAGCGTCGCTGACCGGCTGCATACCTATTTTGGTGTTCACTGCGCCCGGCAGATTCAAGTCGAGATAGATGTTTTTTGTCTGGATGTTCAGGCCGCGTGAACCAAGGGCACTACCGCCGCTTAACGACGCTGCGTACGAATCCTTCCCCCAGTATTTGTAGTCAATCTGGAAGAGGGTAACGAGTTTAGCACTTTCGCTGGCCTTGGCGTTGTAACCGAGGCGGACGCGCTGTACGAAATAATTTTCAGTCGGAGCATTGTTGGCGAGTCCGGTTGCGTTTGTAGCTGTTGCTGACCCGTCATTGCCGGCTGCACTGTAGTTAGAAAGATCGTAGAACGTAGTAAACGAACCACTAAACTGATTCTCCAACGCCATTGCCGGAGAGGCTACTGCTGCGGCGAGGCCCAATGATACAAGCGCTGCCATTACTTTACTGCTTTTCATGTGCTACCTCCTGTGGTGTGTTGTCCTGCGGGGGAAGATACTTTCGCCACTGGCGAAAGCTACAGAATCTGGCTTAAAAACAGTTTTGCCCGTTCATGACTCGGGGCGGTGAAAAAGTGCTCCGGGGTTCCTTCTTCGACAATTTTGCCGTGATCCATGAAAATCACCCGGTCTGCCACTTCACGGGCAAAGCCCATTTCATGGGTGACAACAACCATTGTCATTCCTTCGATCGCCAGGGTTTTCATGACATCAAGCACTTCGCCGATCATTTCGGGGTCAAGCGCCGAGGTCGGCTCATCAAACAGGATCGCTTTGGGATTCATGGCCAGTGACCGCGCAATGGCAACACGCTGCTGCTGTCCGCCGGAAAGCTTGGCAGGGTAGGCATCAGCCTTTTCGGCGATATTTACCTTGTGCAGAAGCTCCATGGCGATTTGCTCGGCGTCTTTTTTACTCCGTTTCCGGACGACGGTCTGGGCGAGAGTCAGATTTTCAAGAACAGTTTTGTGCGGGAAGAGGTTAAAGGACTGGAAGACCATGCCGACTTCTTCACGTACTTTGCAGATGTTTGTTTTCGGATCGCTGATATCCATGCCGCCAACGGTTATGCGGCCGCGATCGATGGTTTCAAGGCAGTTTATGGCGCGGAGAATTGTGCTTTTGCCCGAACCGCTGGGGCCAATAATGACGACCTTCTCACCGTCATTGACGGTGAAGGAGATATCGCTTAAGGCCCGGAAGGAGCCGAAGTACTTTGATACTCCGGAAACTTCTATCATGGGGCGGCTAGCGGCCGTCATTGAGTCGTTCCTCCATGAGGCTGATCAGTTTTGAAAAGAAGAGGGTCAAAATCAGGTAGATCAGTGCAATGACGGTATAGGTTTCAAAATAGTTGAACGTTTCCGAGGCGTATTCACGTCCCCGGCGCAGGAGATCGGATACAGCCAGAATCGAAACGAGCGACGAGTCTTTCAGGAGGGCGATAAATTCATTGCCGATTGGCGGCAATACGACCTTGAAGGCCTGAGGGAGGATTACTTCGCTCATTGCCTGTCTGCGGGACATGCCGAGGGAAAGAGCGGCCTCCATCTGCCCTTTGGAAATAGACTGGATACCTGCCCGGAATATTTCAGCCATATAGGCGCCGTAACAGAATGCCATGGCTATGATGGCGCTTAGAATGTCCGGAATTTTTACGAAACGTCCGAGGGCATAGTAGATGTAAAAGAGCTGTACCAGCAGCGGGATGCCCCGGATTACTTCGACATACAGGGATGCTGTGCCGTTTATGAAGCGGTTGTTCGACAGTCTGCCAAGCCCGGCGATTAAGCCGAAAACGATCGCCAGAAGGATTGCTCCCACCGTAACCTTGAAGGTGACGAGGATGCCGTCCGGGATGAACATGAAGATCGCCATGTACTGATCCGGGCGGCCAAAAGCGAGAAAGAGGCAGAGCACGATCGCGCCGAAAAAAGCGATACGCCAGGCGGTGAACAGGCCTGCATCACTTTTGTGAGGGATGGCAGCTCCGTCGCCTACTTCTATTTGGTTTTGTGATGATTGGCTGTTGAGCATAGGGAGGTGCAGGGCGAGGCGGATCAACCGCTTCTCGCCCTGCAATCTGAATTATTTAACCCACTTGGTATGGATCTTTGCGTCAAGTTTTTTGGTTTTTATTGCTTTGATGCCTTTGTTGAGGAGGTCAACCAGTTCTTTGTTACCCTTTTTCACGACGATGCCGTACCCCTCTTTGGTAAACGATTTGCCCACGATTTTGAATTTTTCTTTGTATTCTTTTTTCTGCAGGGCAAAGTGAGCGGCAACCGGTTCGTCACAAACAACGCCGGAGATCCGGCCTGCAGCCATATCTTCAAAGGCAAGGCCGATTTCGTCGTAGGTTTTGGATTCAACGCCGACAACTTTCTTGACT
Source organism: uncultured Geobacteraceae bacterium (assembly GCA_903852495.1). Lineage (GTDB taxonomy): Bacteria > Desulfobacterota > Desulfuromonadia > Geobacterales > Pseudopelobacteraceae > JACRCG01. Next base: position 18,596 of record CAINRC010000169.1, read on the forward strand.
TCCATTGTACCGGTGGTACCGATCTGTGAGCCGACCTTCTTGCCTTTAAGATCAGCTATGGTTTTGGCTGTTTTGTCGGTTTTAGGCACAACAAGGATCTGGCCGATGCTGGTATAGGCGTCGGTGAAGTCGTATTTTGCCTTGCGCTCGTCGGTGATGGTTACGGAAGAGATAATGGCGTCGTACTGACCGGAATCAAGACCGGCAAAAATGCCGTCCCACGCGGTGTTTTTGAACTCAACGGCGATCTTCAGTTCTTTGGCAACGGCATTAAGGAAGTCAATATCATAGCCAACGATCTGTTTGTTGACATCAACCATTTCCATAGGAGGCCAGGTGGCATCGGTTGCAACTTTAATGCTTTTGGGGGCGGCCAGAGCAGTTGCAGTTAAAGATACGACCAGCAGGGCAGCAATCGAAAGAAAGCGAAAAAATTTCATGCGATGGATCTCCTTTTGTTTGGTTGTAGTAAATATTAAATTGGTAAGACAGGAAAGTATTTATATAATTGAGGTGGCAATTGTCAATAAAAAACGTTGTTAATAGGGCCTTAGATTGTCTTTTCTCTTGTCAGACAAATAATTGTATGGGTACAAGAGCTGGCGCTATTTTTTCGTTATACTAACTACCAGGGATGCAGAAGTCATGAACCGATACAAAGCAGCCGTTTTGCTTCTTACGACGACATTTTTTTGGGGGGTGACTTTTACCGTTGTCAAACAGTCAGTTGAGACGGTTGATGTTTTTGTGTTTCTCGCGCAACGTTTTCTGCTGGCTTTTGTGTTTATTCTCCCCATAGGGATATGCAAAGGGAAACAACTGAATATTAGAACAATTATCCAGGGAGTCATCATGGGGGGCTTCCTGTTTGGAGCGTACGCTTTCCAAACAATGGCACTACTATATACAAGCGCTTCCAATACCGGTTTTCTGACAGGGCTGAATGTTGTTATGGTCCCGGTATTTGCAGCTTTCGCACTGAAATATCAAGTTTCAACCCGTGTCAAGGCTGCAGTGGTATTGGCGGTGGTGGGGCTATTCCTTCTCTGTGGTGGTGGGACGTGGCATATCAACTACGGCGATGCGCTGGCCGCTCTCTGTGCTGTATGCGTATCCCTTCACTTAATCTGGACGGGCGAAGCGGTTCGCCATCATGATTATTACTGGCTGACTGTTGTTCAATTAGGTGTGGTTGCCTTTCTGAGCTATTCAATGGCGTATGTGCGAGGCAAAGAGGTGTTTGTGTGGTATCCGCATCTTCTAATACCGCTGTTGGTATGCTCTCTTATCGCGACAGTTTTTGCCTTTTTGGTGCAGACATCCATGCAGCGGTACATCAGTCACACAAATACGGCACTTATTTTCTGTACAGAGCCGGTCTTTGCGGCTATTTACGCACGATTAGTGTTGGGTGAGCGTCTTGGGGGCTTTGGGATTGCAGGTGCAATATTTGTTTTGGGTGCCATGCTAATCTCAATTTCACCGGTAAAACTTAACAAACCAGGTAGCAGCGAAGCGTAAAATAGATTGTGAAAACGGCAGATAGCGAATTCTATCGGAAGGCAAGTAAATTCATTTTCCCCAGAGTACGTTTTTTTGTTGACACCGGATTAGTAAAAAGAGTAAAAGTCCAATTCCTCGATATTGAGGCATGCTACTGACCTGAATGGAGATGTCGGTGAAATTCCGGCCCTATCAATTATTCCATTCCCATCCGAAGAACTGTCAGAGCAATCCGAGTAGAAAATTTATGAACACACACCGCAGTTAGACGAACAGCGAAAACCCTTTTGAAGTAAAGCGACAGACAAAACATAAAACTAATAAAATAGATTGACATTGCGAACAGATATTTGTTAGTTTCGCGGTTCGCCCCTTTTTGGAGCAGTTCGATATTTATTGTATCTGGAGAATTTGACGACTATGCCAACAATCAACCAGCTCATCAGGTCAGGTAGAGAAAGTAAGAAGGATAAATCAACAGCCCCGGCTTTGAAGTCCTGCCCACAGAAACGTGGCGTTTGTACAAGGGTTTATACTACTACACCAAAAAAGCCTAACTCTGCGCTTCGTAAAGTAGCCAGGGTACGCCTGACTAACGGCCTTGAAGTAACCTCATATATTCCTGGAGTTGGTCACAACCTTCAGGAGCACTCTGTTGTCCTTATTCGCGGCGGTAGAGTTAAAGACCTTCCGGGTGTTCGTTATCACATTGTTCGTGGTACGCTTGACTCGGTTGGTGTTAAAGGTCGTTTGCAGAGTCGCTCCAAATATGGCGCCAAGCGCCCGAAATAATTCTGAGCCTGTTTAGCTGAGGGGAAATATATGCCAAGAAGAAGAGAAGTACCAAAAAGAATAATTCTGCCGGACCCAAAGTTCAACGATAAGGTAGTTGCGAAGCTGATCAACTCTCTTATGCTTGCTGGTAAGAAAAGTGTTGCAGAGTCGATCATGTACGGTGCTCTTGAGTTAGTTGCCCAGCGTGCAAACGATGAAGCAGTGAAAATTCTCAAGAAGAGCCTGGATAATATCAAGCCGATGCTGGAAGTGAAATCGCGTCGCGTAGGTGGTTCCACATATCAGGTACCAATCGAAGTTCGTCCTGAGCGTAGAATGTCTCTGGCGATGCGTTGGCTGATCAAGTACTCAACAGCCCGCAGCGAAAAGACAATGAAAGACAAACTCGCCGGTGAAATACTTGATGCGTATAATAATCGCGGTTCTGCAGTTAAGAAGCGTGAAGATGTCCACAAAATGGCTGAAGCAAACCGCGCCTTTGCCCATTATCGCTGGTAGAAGTATTATTCGTATCTGGAGGATTCAGTGCCCCGCTTAGCACCACTTGATAAATATAGAAATATCGGCATTATGGCCCATATCGATGCCGGCAAAACGACTACTACAGAGCGTATCCTTTATTACACTGGCGTGTCTCACAAGATCGGTGAAGTTCACGAAGGCACTGCGACTATGGACTGGATGGAGCAGGAGCAGGAGCGTGGTATCACGATCACCTCTGCTGCTACTACATGTACATGGAATGACCACCGTATTAACATCATTGATACACCGGGCCACGTTGACTTCACGATTGAGGTAGAACGTTCTCTGCGCGTGCTGGACGGCGCTGTTGCTGTTTTCTGTTCTGTTGGTGGTGTAGAACCACAGTCAGAAACTGTATGGCGCCAGGCTGATAAATACGGCGTACCTCGTATCGCTTTTGTAAATAAGATGGACAGAGTGGGCGCTGATTTTTTCCGCGGCGTACAGATGATTAAAGACCGCTTGAAAGCGAACCCTCTGCCAATCCAGATTCCTGTGGGCAAAGAAGAAAACTTCAAAGGTATCGTTGATCTTGTGACAATGAAGGCAATTCTGTGGGATGACGAAACTCTTGGCGCGACTTTCCGCACCGAAGAAATCCCTGCGGATCTTCTTGACGAAGCGATAGAGTATCGCGAAAAAATGATTGAGGAAATTTCAAGTCACGATGATGCGCTTATGGAGAAGTATCTGACCGGTGAAGCGCTGAGCGAAGCTGAAATTAAAGCTGCAATACGTGCATGCACAATAGCGATACACATTTGCCCTGTTATCTGCGGTTCATCTTTCAAGAACAAAGGCGTGCAGAATCTTCTTGATTCGGTCGTTGATTATATGCCTTCCCCAATGGATATTCCGGCCATTAAAGGTATTGATACTGATACAGGAGCTGAATTAGAGCGTCACGCATCAGATTCTGAGCCTTTTTCTGCTCTTGGTTTTAAAATTATGACAGACCCTTTCGTAGGCCAGTTAACGTTCTTCCGCGTTTACTCAGGCGTCGTTCAGTCTGGCTCATACATTTACAACTCTACAAAAGGCAAGCGTGAGCGTATTGGCCGAATTCTGAAAATGCATGCAAACAAGCGTGAAGAAGTTAAAGAAGTTTACGCTGGTGACATCGCTGCAGCAGTAGGCCTGAAGTATACAACAACTGGTGATACACTTTGTGACGAAGATAAAGCTGTTATTCTTGAGTCAATTGAGTTCCCGGAACCCGTAATTTCAATTGCTATTGAACCAAAGACAAAAGCTGAGCAGGAAAAATTAGGTTTTGGTCTGCAGAAACTAGCCAGTGAAGACCCTTCGTTCCGTGTTAAAACAGACGAAGAAACGGGACAAACAATTATTTCCGGCATGGGTGAGTTGCACCTTGAAATCATTGTTGACCGCTTGATGCGCGAGTTCAAGGTTGAAGCAAACGTTGGTAAACCTCAGGTTGCCTATCGTGAAACTGTCACCAAAAAAGTTAAAGTCGAAGGCAAGTTTGTTCGTCAGTCCGGTGGACGTGGTCAGTATGGTCATGTATGGCTTGAAGTTGAGCCGCAGGAAGCCGGTAAAGGTTACGAGTTTGTAGACGCAATCAAGGGTGGCGTTGTTCCCCGCGAATATATCCCTGCTGTTGATAAAGGTATTAAAGAAGCGCTTGACAATGGAGTACTCGCCGGCTTCCCGGTTGTTGACATCAAAGTCACATTGATTGACGGTTCCTACCATGAAGTCGATTCTTCAGAAATGGCGTTCAAAATCGCTGGCTCCATGGGCTTTAAGGAAGGTTGTTCTAAAGCCAGCCCTATTATACTTGAGCCGATCATGTCTGTTGAAGTTGTTGTGCCTGAAGAGTACATGGGCGATGTAATCGGTGATCTTAACTCGAAGCGTGGTCGCATTATGGGCATGGATTCCCGAGCAGGCGCTCAGATTATCAGTTCAATGGTGCCTCTTGCATCAATGTTCGGATATTCGACAGATCTTCGTTCGGCGACTCAGGGTCGTGCAACATACGCGATGACATTTGATCATTATGAACCAGTTCCGAAATCCGTTGCTGAAGAAATAGTAGCAAAAGTAAAAGGTTAATTAACTCATATCCGTAACTCAGGAGGGCCTTTCTCATGGCAAAAGCAAAGTTCGAACGTAATAAAACTCATGTAAACATCGGCACAATCGGTCACGTTGACCACGGCAAGACTACTCTGACAGCTGCCATCACCAAGGTATTGGCTGGCAAAGGTCAGGCTGAGTACAAAGCCTTCGACCAGATCGACAACGCCCCCGAAGAGCGTGAGCGTGGTATCACCATCGCAACCGCTCATGTTGAATATGAAACTGATAAACGTCACTATGCTCATGTTGACTGCCCCGGCCATGCCGACTATGTAAAAAACATGATCACCGGTGCTGCCCAGATGGACGGCGCAATCCTGGTTGTTTCCGCTGCTGACGGCCCTATGCCGCAGACTCGTGAGCACATCCTTCTTGCCCGTCAGGTTGGCGTACCCTACATGGTTGTATTCCTCAACAAAGCTGACATGGTTGATGATGAAGAACTGCTTGAACTTGTAGAGCTTGAAGTTCGTGAACTTCTCTCCAGCTACGACTTCCCCGGCGACGATATTCCAATCATCAAAGGTTCCGCCCTTAAAGCCCTCGAAGGCGAGAAGAGCGAACTCGGCGAAGAATCCATTAATCGTCTCATGGACGCAGTTGACTCCTACATTCCTGATCCGGAGCGCGCCATTGACCGTCCGTTCCTCATGCCCGTTGAAGATGTTTTCTCCATCTCCGGTCGCGGCACCGTAGCAACCGGTCGTGTTGAGCGCGGTATCGTAAAAGTCGGCGAAGAAGTCGAAGTTGTCGGTATCAAGAACACCATCAAAACAACCGTAACCGGCGTTGAAATGTTCCGTAAACTGCTTGATGAAGGTCGTGCAGGGGACAACATCGGAGCGCTGCTGCGCGGTGTTAAGCGTGAAGACATTGAGCGCGGCCAGGTACTTGCCAAGCCCGGTTCAATCACCCCGCACACTAAGTTCAAAGCAGAAGCATACGTTCTGACCAAAGAAGAGGGCGGCCGTCACACCCCGTTCTTTAACGGCTACCGTCCACAGTTTTACTTCCGTACAACCGACGTAACCGGTGTTGCTGAACTTCCAGCCGGTATTGAAATGGTTATGCCCGGCGATAACGTTGCCATGACCATCAAGCTGATCACCCCGATCGCAATGGACGAAGGTCTCCGCTTCGCTATCCGTGAAGGTGGCCGTACCGTTGGCGCAGGCGTTGTAGCTTCAATTATTGAATAAATCTGATACGTCACGAGGATATCAATGCAGAGCCAGAAGATAAGAATTCGCCTTAAGGCATATGACCACAAACTACTTGATGTTTCAGTAGGTGAAATTGTCGATACAGCTAAAAGAACTGGCGCACGTGTTGCCGGCCCAATCCCGCTGCCTACTGTAATTAATAAGTACTGCGTGCTTCGTGGACCTCACGTGGATAAAAAATCCCGTGACCAGTTTGAGATCAGAACACATAAGCGTTTGATTGATATTCTTGACCCAACACAGCAGACAGTTGATGCCCTCATGAAGCTGGATCTTTCTGCCGGCGTTGATGTCGAAATAAAACTGTAACTGTTACTACGACTGAATAGGACTGAATATGATGAAAGGTATCATCGGAAAAAAACTGGGCATGACTCAGATATTTCTTGAAGACGGAACAAGAGTGCCGGTTACTGTTATTCAGGCGGGTCCTTGTTATGTTGTTCAGAAAAAAACAGATGCTGTTGACGGTTATTCTTCAGTACAGGTTGGTTTTGAATCTGTCGCTGCTGCCAATGTTAATAAGCCGTATCTTGGCCATTGTACTAAATCAGGACATGGCGTTTTCAGGCACCTGCGCGAATTTAAAAACGAACAGGTCGGTGAACTTAGTGTTGGTGATGAAATCACCGTTACTAACTTTGCTGCAGACGATGTAGTTGATGTCACCGGTACAAGCATCGGTAAGGGTTTCCAGGGCGTAATCAAGCGCTGGAACTTTAAAGGTGGCCGCGCATCGCACGGTTCGAGATTCCACAGGGCTCCTGGATCCATCGGTGCCTCTGCAACACCGTCACATGTCTTCAAAAACAAAAAAATGCCTGGCCAGATGGGCAATGTGAAGGTAACTATTCAGCGCCTCAAGATTGTTCGTGTTGATGCGGCTGATAACCTCCTCCTTATCAAAGGTGCGGTTCCAGGGCACAAGAATTCAATTATAACGATCAAGAAAAGCGTCAAAGCTTAGTATTCGGGAGTTAGTGTATGCCTTCAATAGCAGTATTCAACATGAATAA
>CAINRC010000170.1 GCA_903852495.1 uncultured Geobacteraceae bacterium
ACCCAGCCCTTCAGTTAACGTGTTGATGGAGGGCCACTGAATCTGGTGGATAAATTCAGCGGAATCCTTCGGGGTTCCGTTTTTTTATTGCAGAAGCCTCATACATTATTGTTCTTGAATGACAACCTTTCGGGCGAGGTCAAATGATATATTTACACTTTTGAAAGTACACAGAGTCTCGTATGCGCTATCAAGGCCGCATTGGTGAATGGAACGATGAGAGGGGATTCGGTTTCATTACACCGAATGGCGGGGGAAGGAAGGTATTTCTTCACGTTTCATCCTTTTCTGCACAGGGGCGGAGGCCTTCAGTCGGGAGTCTTATTACCTACAAACTCGGCAACGATGAAAAAGGACGTCCCAACGCCATAGATGCCAAATTTGTCGGTGACGCTAGGCCCTATCCAAGCAAGCGGTCAAACTCGATAGCCGGAATCGCTCTCGTTGCGTTTGTCTTGTGCTTGGTTGCATATGTTGCCTACGTCCGCATTTCCCATCCAAATAGTACGATGCAAGCTAGCGTCTACAAAATCTTCAATGCTCGTGATGCACTTTGGCAGAAACATCAATTCCAATGTGAGCCGGCAAAATCGTCGTGCTCTCGCATGTCATCCTGCGCCGAAGCATTCTTTCACCAAGAACGATGCGGCGTACAGGGGATGGACGGAGACCGAGACGGAATTCCTTGTGAGCAGCAATGGTGTAATTAGTTTGAGCCATTCCGTCTTCGTGGCCAAACAAGTTATTGGTAATACAAGATGTCGTGAGGGTCGATTGGCGCATCAGCCAAGCCAAGCCGCATAGCTGGGGTTTTCTTGTCTTTCCCCGTAAGGCAATAGTTGAAATAAACCCGATATATTTCAAGGAATTTCCCGAGGTTAGCCGGGTTATACGCGCCATACCCATGCCACATAGTGCGCTGCTGGCGCACGCTAACGACAGGCCGCTCAGCCATACTGATGCGCCGCCGGGTCTGCATGAAGAACCGGTCAATTGCGTGGAGGGATGCCCTTAGCAACAAGCGGGCGGCGTGCTCGTCGTCATAATCCCCCATATCTGTCTGCCATGAGATGAGTTTTGACGGCTCGGAAGCCATAGGCAGTGGATGTTCCACCCACTTATCGCCCCACAGCCCCAAGGGGACTGCTTTTGCCATGTGTAGCTTCATCCACTCAACCTGGGCTGCGTGCTCGTCCTCAATGCCTGAATCTTCCATGAACTGTTCAAATTTCTGCCTAGCCTTCTTTACCGCGTTTTGTTTTTGGTAAGCATTGTCAGTCTTTTTTACCCTTACAAAGAACCCGTCTGTCGTGCGCTCGCGGATTCGATTGACGTATGCCGCCATGAAGGCGGCTCGAAACCCTGAGTCCTGGTCCATGTAAACCCGAACTTTAGGGGCGTTCCGCAGGAGACGCGCGACCATAAAGAAATGGGCGTAGAGAGTGTATTGCTCATGAACCTGCATTCCATGCATCGGTAGCTTCACAGAGCGGTTCTTGAAGTCCGACTCCTCAACGTCACTCCTCACCATCGCGTCTACATATCCCAACTCCACTTCGTTCATAAGGGGATTGGTGAATTTCCCGCCAACTTTTTTAATATAGCTCTCCGCTGCGTCCCTTTTTTTAGCGTCCTCCAAAGCTTCTTGGTAATCGTCCCGGAACCAAAGGCGTGCGAAGCGCCGATACGGGGATGCCAGAAGTAGGTCTCCTGTTTTTCCTGCCTCTGTTTCAATCTCGTCCCCTTTAAGGGTGCCATCAAAGTTCAGATGCATCCCGAGCACATAGCTGGTAGTCAAGTCAGCTGTTCCAATGGCATTGAGTTGCACTGTCCGTCGGTCGGTTCGCTGGTGCCAGTTAACAATGTAATGCTGACGGTCTACCGCTAGGTACATGGTGGGTAGTTGGAAGCCATCAGAAAGAAACTTTGCTTCGCGGTTTCCCACGAAAGCGCGGCACTGCTTATGGATAAATTTCAGCTTGTCATACACCGCTTGCGGACCGAGGCCGGTTGTCTCGCAAATCCTCATGATTGGGGAGCGATTCACAAAGAGAAGGAATACGTCCCGATTTTTTTCTGACTTGCGCTGCCTGGCAAGTACCCTAGACTGCCCGGAGAACGTCTTGCCGCACTCTTTACAGCGATATCGAGGGGTACCCGCAGCGGTTTTTCCGAAAGCCACATAGCGTCCACCGGATTCAGATAGCGGTGTGCCTTGCAGAGAGCATGCTCCGTTAGGACAGTTTGGTTCAGGGGGTGGTTCGGGTTTGATGTGGTCAATGAACCGCGTAACCTCTTCGGCTATAGCCTGATTGCTGCGCAACGGAGATATCTCTGAACAAATCGAGCACTTTATGGCGGGGCTAGCCTTCCCCATGCCGTGAAGAGTGTACATGCCCGGGGTTGGGGCAGTTGTCTTGCGACGGTACGGCCGCTTTTCATCGGCGGGGATGCCAAAATTGGCGCACTTTGGCGACTTGCAGAAATTTACTTGAATACCCTCCACCTCAGGAGGAATCCTGTGATGAGAAGATTTAGGACTTGCCGACTCCTCTGGAGGTGGCAAAGTAGGCGGTCCAATCGTTCCAGAAAAATCTTCTGACAAAAAATACCCCCATAAGTCGTTGACTCGTGAGGGTATTTTAGTGAATTACAGCCAATCCATCAACACGTTAACTGAAGGGCTGGGGGTTGCAACCCCGCATTTGCAAAAGATGCGGGGGAAAACAACCCAGATGAAGTGATTGGGAAAGATTACTATCAGATGGGGTGGGCTGAGCAGGCAGACCTGTACCGAACAGACGACCTTAGTGTTATGTCCTCCGGAATCCCAAAACTTCACTATGAAGAACCACAAAGCACCCACGACGGTCAGACCATTTGGTTATCAACTTCTAAAGTGCCAATCAAGAACACCCAAAATGAAACCATTGGAATACTTGGCATCTACACAGATATAACTGAACGCAAGAACCTGGATAAAGAGTTGCAACAAAAAGAACTCTACCAACGCGCCCTGCTTGATAATTTCCCTTTCAATGTCTGGCTTAAAGACAGTCAAAGTCAATTTCTTGCGGTGAATAAATCATTTGCAAGCAGCTTTGGATGGCCCTCTCCTGAGTCACTGGTCGGAAAAACCGATCTGGATATAGCGACTCAAGAACTTGCTGAGAAATACCGCGCTGATGACCGTGCTGTACTTGCACAGGGCATCCCAAAAAATGTTGAAGAAATTATTGAAGCAAATGGCAACCTGATTTGGGTCGAAACCTACAAATCTCCCCTCACTATAGACGGGAGGCTTGTAGGCACAGTCGGATTCTCACGCGACATTTCTGAACGAAAACAAGTTGAATTGGCATTGCTGGAGAGTGAAGATCGATTCCGCACCATTTCTGATTCAGCTCAAGATGCAATTGTTATGATGGATGCCGAAGGTTCGATTTCATTCTGGAATCCTGCT
>CAINRC010000171.1 GCA_903852495.1 uncultured Geobacteraceae bacterium
ATATGATCACCGTAATGGAGCCACTTTATGATCGGCACAATGAGGCCACTGGGTGATCGGCGTAATCGAGCCACAGGTTATTTTGCTTTAGTACTCAAAAAACATCTCGGACAAGACAAAAACTTCAGTATGCTTCCGGCAACAACAAGCTGGAGGATACGCACCATGAGCAACAGGAGGTTCGAGATGTACGATTACCGTCAAATTATTCACAGAATACGCATGGGCCAGACAGACCGGGAGATTGCCCGGACAAAGATCATCGGCCGGACCAAGTGCGGTCAGATACGGGCCATTGCCCAGGATAAGGGCTGGCTTGCAGAAGAAAGCCCTCTTCCGGATGACGCCGCCCTGTCGGAGGTTTTTACAAAGAAGGCCTCTTCTAATCCCACGCATCAATCAAAGTGCCACAGCTATGAGGAACAGATTAAAACCTGGCTGGGTGACGGCATCTGCCTGACCACAATCCAAAGAGCCTTGAAAGAGACTCTCGGTTTTAGCGGCAGTTATTCTTCCGTGCGGCGCATGGCGCAAAACCTCGGATATCATGAGAAACCCGTCACCTGCGTTCTGGAGTTTGAACCAGGACAGGCAGCTCAGGTTGACTTTGGCAAAGGGCCGGATATCCAGGATGTTTTCACAGGTGTCGTGACCAAGACCTGGATCTTCGTTATGACCCTGTGCTTTAGTCGACACACCTATGCAGAGATCGTACCGAATCAGAAGACCGCCACCTGGCTTGCCTGTCACCGCAGGGCCTTCGAGTTCTTCGGCGGCGTTCCCCTGAAGATGATCATCGACAACACCAAGTGCGCTATTACCAAAGCCTGTTACTATGATCCAGAAGTCCAGCGCTCCTATGGGGAGATGGCCGAAGGCTATGGTTTTGTCATCTCACCTTGCCCGCCCTACGATCCCCAGAAGAAAGGCCGGGTCGAATCCGGCGTCAAATACGTCAAAAACAGCTTTGTTCCCTTGCGCACATACCGCTCTCTTTCCGATGCCAATAAACAACTCCAGCAATGGATCATGGAAACGGCAGGTAACCGCATCCACGGCACGACACGCCAAAAACCGCTGACGCTCTTTTCCGAATCGGAGAAACCGTTTTTAAAACTCCTGCCGGATGTCCCAGTCGAGATGGCCGCCTGGTGTCAGGTCAAAGTCCACGGCAACTGCCATGTTCAGTTTGAAAAAGCCTATTACTCGGCACCTCACCCGCTGGCGCACAAAAAGCTCTGGCTTCGGGCAACGGACAATACCGTCAAACTCTATTCTGATCTGAAGCTCGTTGCCACCCATCCCCGGCTTAAGAAACCAGGCGCCTATGCCACTGTCGATGAACACATGCCGCCTGCGGCCATCGCCTGGAAACTCCAGGATACCCAGTGGTGTCTCAAACAGTCGGAAGCCGTCGGTCCTGCCTGCTATGATGTCATCCGCAAACTCTTTGGAGATGCAGTTCTGGATAATCTCCGGGCAGTCCAAGGCATTATCGGACTGGCTAAAAAATACGGCTCTGTCCGGCTGGAAAACGCCTGTTTCCGGGCGCTGCATTTTGACAACGTCCGTTACAAAAGTGTCAAAAACATCCTCGGCCAGGGTTTGGATCAACTGCCGCTGGAACATGAGCTGTTCTCGCCAGCATCTCTGCCTCCAGTCTATACCTCCGGGCGGTTTCTTCGTGATAGCGACAATATCCGTGAAGCAAGGAGACTACCCATATGAATCCCAGTCCCGAGTTGATTCCCATGCTCAAACAGTTGCGCTTGTCCGGTATTCTGGATTCCATCGAACACCGAAACCGTCAGGCGCTTGCAGAAAAGTTCTCCTACATGGATTTTCTGGCCATGATTCTTCAGGATGAAGTTGCCAAGAGAAGTCAGAAGCGTTTTGCCCTGGCTCTCCGCCGCGCCAGTTTTCGCAGTCAGAAAACCCTCGAAGAGTTCGATTTTACGTTTATCCCCGGTCTCAACCGCACGCTCATCAACGATCTGGCTTCCTGTCGTTTTATCGAAGAAAAGGTCTGTGTTCTGATCGTCGGCCCCTGTGGCACCGGCAAGAGTCATCTCGCCCAAGCACTGGGGCATGCAGCAATCCGTGTCGGGCATGACGTTCTGTTCTCCACAGCCGACCGGATGCTGGCACAACTTCATGCGGCCAGGGCAACCAATAGTTATGAAAGGCAATTCGCAAAGTTTGTTAATGTCGATCTTCTTATTATCGATGATTTCGGTCTTAAACCGCTCAAAGGAATCCAGGACGAAGACTTTCACGATGTGATCTCCGAACGATACGAACGCAAATGTACGATGATTACGTCAAATCTGGATGTCTCTGAATGGGCCGAAGCGTTCCCGAATCGTATCCTCGGGGCGGCCACGGTTGACCGGATTCAGCATGGCGCTTATAAAGTTGTTCTCGAAGGACAAAGTTTTCGGGTCATGCCAACGCCTACGCAAGCATCAGAGCGCTGTACAAAAGCAGAAAAGGCTAACCCGTAAAGGAGGTGAAAATGACGTTTTGAAAGAGGTGTCCGAAACCGTTTTTTGAGCACTTTGCACTGGCTTCATTACGGCGAAAAACCCCGGCTCGATTATGGCGGCAATTGACAATGTGCTGTATCAGATAATAGCAGCTTCCCCATTAATTCCCCGTGAGTCATTACAGCTATGGTTACAGCTATGATCACGCGACTTAATGTTGATGTGACAGCTGAAAATTTTTATTTGGCCATAGCTGATGCAACAGTAGCTACACTGTATCAAGCTTCTTCAAAACAGGGTCATCCGCCAAAAAAATATTCGTGGTTTCAGTCTCATCATCAAA
>CAINRC010000172.1 GCA_903852495.1 uncultured Geobacteraceae bacterium
CGATTTTCCCTTGACAGCCTATCGGCTTTTGTATACTGTATACAAGATTTTTATTAGGACTATAAAGTATCGTTATAACATATAGTTTTACCAAAAATTACGGCATAATTTTTTGCCCTGTTTGTAATAAAAATAGCACGCAGTACCGTATGAGGATCTGTGACAGTTTCAGATTTGCAGGTGACAACAGGAGTTTTGTAGAGCCTTCGGCTATCTTGAAAAAATAAGGAGAGTTACATGACAACGGAAACCGCAAAAATTATCTGGACCGGAATTGATGAAGCACCCGGACTTGCTACTTTTTCACTTCTTCCTATCGTCAACGCCTTTACGAAAGCAGCGGGCGTTGTTGTTGAAACAAGAGACATTTCAGTTGCTGGAAGAATTATCGCAAACTTTCCGGAAAACCTGACAGCAAGTCAGAAACAGCCGGACGAGCTTCAGTATCTGGGCGATCTTACTCAGAAACCTGAAGCAAATATTATCAAGCTGCCTAACGTCAGTGCTTCTATACCCCAGTTGAAAGCGGCTATCAAAGAGTTGCAGGAGCAGGGCTACAACATCCCGGATTATCCGGAAAGCCCGAAAAATGATGCGGAGAAAGAAATCCAGGGGCGGTACGCCAAGGTTCTGGGCAGTGCGGTTAACCCGGTATTGCGTGAAGGGAACTCTGACAGAAGGGTTGCTGCTTCCGTAAAGCAGTACGCCAAAAAACACCCGCATAAAATGGGTGCCTGGAGTGCGGATTCAAAGACTCACGTTGCCTACATGACAAATGGCGATTTTTACGGCAGCGAAAAATCAACCACCATCAAGAAGGCCGGTAATGTAAAGATTGAGTTTGTTGATGCAGCCGGCACCGTAAAAGTTCTTAAGGATAAGCTGGCACTGCAGGAAGGTGAAGTTCTTGACGGTACTTTTTTAAGTGTCCGTGCCCTGCGCACGTTCATTGAAGAGCAGATTGAAGACGCTAAAAAGAGTGGCGTGCTTTTTTCCGTCCATCTTAAAGCAACGATGATGAAGATTTCCGACCCGATTATCTTTGGTCATTTTGTCTCGGTTTTCTACAAAGATGTATTTGAAAAACATGCAGCGATCTTTAAAGAGCTCGGAATCAATCCGGATCTTGGCCTGGGTGAACTGTATGCTAAAATAAAAAATCTGCCAGACGCTCAGCGCTCTGCAATAGAGGCGGACATTCAGGCGGTTTATGCAACACGTCCCGCTCTGGCAATGGTTGATTCTGACAAGGGCATCACCAACCTGCACGCAAGTAACGATATCATCATCGATGCGTCTATGCCGGTTGTTATTCGTGATTCAGGTAAAATGTGGGGTGCCGACGGCAAACTGCATGATACGAAATGTGTTGTACCCGACCGCTGCTATTCAACGTTCTACCAGGAAGCGGTTTCGTTCTGCAAAGAGCATGGCCAGTTCGATCCTGCCACTATGGGATGCGTGGCCAACGTTGGTCTGATGGCTCAAAAAGCCGAAGAATACGGATCACATGACAAAACCTTCAAAGCCCCCGCAAACGGCACAATCCGTGTTGTTGACGCTTCGGGTGAAGTACTGTTTCAGCATGTTGTTGAAGAGGGGGATATCTGGCGCGGATGTCAGGCGAAGGATCTTCCGATACGCGACTGGGTTAAGTTGGCGGTAAGCAGAGCACGCGCAACAGGAAATCCTGCTGTTTTCTGGCTGGATAAGAACAGGGCGCACGATGCCCAGCTTATTGAAAAAGTAACCTGCTATCTGAAAGACCATGACACTGCCGGTCTCGAAATTCACATCATGTCACCGGTAGAAGCGATGCGCTTTACGCTGCCACGGGCAAAAGCAGGACTTGATACAATTTCCGTCACCGGAAACGCCCTGAGAGATTATCTGACTGACCTGTTCCCGATTCTTGAACTGGGTACAAGCTCAAAAATGCTGTCCATAGTTCCACTTTTGGCTGGCGGCGGGCTTTTTGAAACTGGTGCAGGCGGGTCAGCTCCCAAGCATGTGCAGCAGTTCCAGCAGGAAGGGTACCTCCGGTGGGATTCACTGGGTGAGTTCCTGGCACTTGCGGTATCTCTTGAGCATCTTGCCAATACCTTCAAAAACGAAAAAGCTCAACTGCTTGCCGAAACACTTGATCAGGCAAATGCAAAGTTCCTGGATAACAACAGGAATCCGGCACGTAAAGTCGGCCAGATAGACAACAGAGGGAGCCACTTCTACCTCGCCCTGTATTGGGCTGAGGCGTTGGCAGCACAGACGAAAGATAAAGATCTTCAGACACGTTTCACAGCCGTTGCCCAGCAGCTCGGTGCTAACGAGGCCAAAATTAACGAAGAACTTATCGGAGCGCAGGGTAAGCCGGTCGATATGGGCGGATACTATCACCCGGATTTCGACAAGACTTCGAAAGCTATGCGCCCGAGCGCAACACTGAACGCGATTATTGACGCCATCGTTTAACAAGCGGGGGCATTAACAGCTCTTTTATAATTTATTCTGTACATGCGTTGCGAAGTGAGCTAGATGGAATATACATACGTTACAGTCCCTTCAGGGGAAAAGATCGCTATGGGGA
>CAINRC010000173.1 GCA_903852495.1 uncultured Geobacteraceae bacterium
CCCCTGCCCTCCCCTTGAAGGGGAGGGAAATATAATGTGGCGGAAAATCAGTACTAGATCAGATGGATAATTGATGTAAACGGGCCCTGACTGATGAGGGTTGTGGGCAGGAGTACAGACTTTAAACGAAGAGCCGGAGGCGTTTTACCCCCGGCTCGTGCGGTCATGGGTACCTGTCGAAACAGGCGCAGTTTGATCCTTCAGCTCAAAAAACTTGAGGATGGCGAAAAAAAGGTCACCTCACGCGAGTAAAGCACGATCGCCTCCCGCATCACCCCGGAAAGACTTTTTCGAGTACGCTTTGTCACCTCTTCAAGAGCCGCTTTTTCCTCATCGGTAATCCTCAAGGATATGACATTGTAGCGCGGGTTTTTTTTACTGTTATTTGCCATCGTAAATCTCCATCAGATTACTCGGCGGGAGCCGGTTCCGCATCCAGTTCATCAAATTCAAGCTCGGGTTCTTCGGCTTCTATATCGCTTTCATTGTTAAGAACTCGCTCCATTTTCACCATGTCCAGCTCATTCTCCCAGCGAGAAACTACGACGGTAGCGACACCATTACCGACCAGATTGGTCAGGGCACGTGCTTCGGACATGAATCGGTCTATACCCAGAATCAACGCCAGACCGGCTACCGGGATGGTGGGGATTGCAGCAAAAGTGGCCGCCAGGGTTATGAAACCGCTGCCGGTGACTCCCGCTGCCCCTTTGGAAGTAAGCAGCAGTACGCCCAAGATAGTGAAGGTCTGGGTCCAGGTCAGGGGCGTGTTGGTGGCTTGAGCGACGAAGACCGCCGCCATGGTCAGATAAATGGAGGTGCCGTCAAGGTTGAAGGAATAGCCGGTGGGGATGACAAGACCGACTACCGATTTGGCGCAGCCCAGATTCTCCAGCTTGACCATCATACGTGGCAGGACCGCTTCAGAGGAGGAGGTTCCCAGCACGATCAATAACTCTTCCTTGATGTACTTGATAAACTTGAAGATGTTGAATCCGCTCAGTTTGGCGATGGAGCCGAGAACAATAAAGACGAACAGCAGGCAGGTCAGATAGAAGCTTCCCATCAGCATACCAAGTTTGCTGAGTGAACCGATCCCGAATTTGCCGATTGTAAAGGCCATGGCTCCGAAAGCGCCGATGGGAGCGGCCTTCATGATTACACCTACGATACCGAACAGCACGTGGGCAATGTCGTCGATCAGTTTAAAGACAACCTTGCCGCGTTTGCCGAGCACGGAGAGGGCAAAGCCGAATAATATGGCAAAGAACAGCACTTGCAGGATATCGCCCTTGGCAAAGGCATCCACCACACTGTTGGGTATGATATTGATCAGGAAGTCGACCGTGCTGTGCGACTGCGCCTTGGACGTGTAATTTGCCAGCGCCGTCGTATCCAGCTTGGAAACATCGGCGTTCATGCCGGCCCCCGGTTTAATAAAGCTGACCACGAACAGGCCGATCGCCAGGGCTAATGTCGAGACAATTTCAAAATAGAGCAGCGCCTTGGCCCCGACCCGGCCGACCTTTTTCATGTCATCCATGCCGGCGATGCCGGTCACCACGGTGCAGAAGATAACCGGTGCGATGATCATCTTGATCAGTTTGATAAAGCCGTCACCCAGCGGTTTCATGGCGGCGCCGGTTTCGGGATAGAAATGCCCGACACAAACACCGATGCTGATTGCGGTCAAAACCTGGAAATAGAGATGCTGGTAAATTTTTTTACCGATCATGGTGTGGCTCCTTTTATTCCGGTGGTTGCTGGTTTTTCAGGCAAAGGCATCCAGTGTGTGAACATACGGACCGGATCTTTTCCATCGCTTGTCGTGCAGACCGAGATGCTCTCGCGATTTCCGACGCAGGAGTGGTCATTTCCAAAAACCGGATACGGAGTGTAGAGCAAAACTCTCTGACCTTCCCTTGGCAGTCGTACTTCTGTGTCAATCCATTCCATGGCCATGTAACCTTTCCTCCCCCGGGTAATTTTGCTGCAGTCACGGTTAGTTATGGCGATATATCAGCAATAGGAGTGCCAATTTTGTATACGGTTGTAACTGGCCGTTATCAAAGGATAAAGTAAGGGGATACGCTACTGCGGATAAAAAAAGAGGTATAACCTTGAGATGTAGCCAGTGAGGAAAAAACAGAAATTGTGTAATATATTCAACGTGTTAAACGGTCATAACCCCGGTTATATGCCATAACCTGGGTTATGACCGTTTAGAGGGGGGATTGCGGAAGGCAAATCAGGTGAGGTTTATGGTCCGTCGGGAACTATGCCGCGAAGTTTGAGGCGCTTACTGAGGGCCGGTTGTGATATCCCGAGGAGTCGGGCGGCGATGGTCTGGTTGCCGTTTGCCCGCAACATGGCCTCTTCGACCAGCAGTTCGGCCGCTTCACCGAACGTCGGCAGACGTTCCTGCCCGGCAAACAGATTTTTTTCCGGCTGAGGCAGCGCGGTGGAACACTGCTTCGCTTCCGGGCGAAGGACCGTCTTCAGGAAGGTTTCCATCGAAAGGATCCGGTCGCGGTGCACACTGACGGCGTTATATACCAGTGCTTTCAATTCACGGATGTTACCGGGGAAACTGTAGGTTGCCAGTAGTTGCAGTAGTTCTCGCGGTGGGGTCGGCTTTTTTTTGCCGAGGGAGCGGGCGGCATCTTCCAGAAAATGATCCAGAAGCAGAGGGAGATCTGCTTTCCGCTCTCGCAGAGGCGGAACATGGACCATATGGGTACAGAGCCGGTAATAAAGGTCGCGGCGGAAAGATCCGGTTTCCTGTTTGAGCGAAAGATTCTGGTGAGTGGCGACAACAACCCGGGCTTTGAGGCGTTTGGGGCGGTCGCTTCCCAGCGGAAAGTACTCGCCTTCCTGGAGCAGCCGTAACAGCTTGACCTGGGAAGCAATGCTCAAGTCGCCGATTTCATCGAGAAAAAGCGTACCTTCGGCAGCCTCCTCTACCATGCCCCGCCGGAGCTGATCGGCTCCGGTAAAGGCACCGCGCATATGCCCAAAAAGAGTGTCGGCGAAAACCGCATCATCCAGGCCGGCCACATTGACCGAAACCAGCTGCCCACGGCAGCCGCTTAAGGTATGAGCCGCTTTGGCGATCAGTTCCTTGCCGACGCCGCTTTCCCCCATGATTAGCAATGGTTCCGTACTCAGGGCCACCGCCTCGATGTAGGAAAAAATGGCGTGCATGGTGCGATCCGCCGTGATAATACCGCCAAAGGCCGCCGGGCACTTTAATTCTCCCGACAGCATCCGGCTGGACATCTCGCGATTCTGCCGCTCCAGTTCCAGCATTCGTATGGCCCGCACCACGCCGCTGACGAGGCGATCCTCCTCGACCGTTTTAACAAAATAATCGAAGGCCCCCTGCTTGATGCAGTTCACCGCACTCTCGATCTGGTTCATCCCGCTGATGACAATGATGGCAATTCCTGGATGGCGCTCAGCTATCAGTTCTATCAACTGGTCTCCGCCCAGATGCGGCATGGTCAAATCCAGCAGGACAAGTCCGATTTCGTTCTGCTCCAGAAGCGCCATAACAGTGCGGCTGTCCTGACAGGTGACGATGTTGGTAATGCCGGCAGAACGTTCGAGGGTTAACCGCAGGGAGCGGAGCCAGGCCGGCTCGTCATCAACCAGGAGAACACCGAAATGTGGATACAGGGACGAATTCATGGTTGGTTCCTCGCACTGCACGGGAAGGTCAGGGTCACGACGGTGCCGGCCCCTGTGGTGGAATCGAATTTCAGTGAACCGTTATGCTCTTTTACGATGGTGGCCGATACCGACAGTCCGAGCCCGGTACCGCCGCTTTCCCGTCTGGTGGTAAAAAAAGGATCCGTAAGGTGCGTTATATGTTCCGGAGCGATGCCGACACCCTCATCAGTCAGTTTGAGCACATCAGTTCCGGTGCTCTGGTCATAGAAGGTAGTTGAACTAAACCGCTGCGCGGTAATTTAAAACCAAACCAAAAGCATCAAACCAGAGGCATCTCCCCGGAGGTGCCTTTTTTGTTTCTTCAATCAGCATGGTCTTTGTCTTACCTTCTTCATGGCCTTTGGCCGCACCCC
>CAINRC010000174.1 GCA_903852495.1 uncultured Geobacteraceae bacterium
CCGTCACAGAGAGCTTGCCCTTGGTCATGGCCCGGATGCTGTAGCGGAAACGCGAGAGCCGGGAGACCCCAAGGAATTCGCTCTTAGAACCCCCTCGCTTTAGCTATGGGGAGATTCAGAGCTCTTTCATATCCGGTTGCTATCTGCTATAGTTCGCGCACATTTTCCTCTGAAAGGTTCATTTTATGCTCTATATCAGTACCCGTGGCGGCATCAGCCCAATTCCCTTCAAAGATGCGGTGATGATGGGGTTGGCCCTTGACGGGGGGCTGCTGTTGCCGCAATCCTATCCAGCAGTTTCGAAAGAACAGCTGGAATCATGGCGGAAACTTACCTACCCCGAATTAGCCTATGAAGTCATTTCCCGTTATGTCGATGACATTCCTGCGGCTGCCCTGAAAAGTCTGATTCACCGTTCATACGCCACTTTTTCACATCCTGAAATTACGCCGCTGATCAGGCGTGACGGCGTCTATATCCTTGAGCTATTCCATGGTGTAACCCTTGCCTTCAAGGACGTTGCACTGCAGTTTCTCGGCAATCTGTTCGAGTACATTCTGGAGGAGCGGCAGGAAACGCTGAATATTATCGGCGCAACTTCGGGTGACACCGGCAGCGCCGCCATTCATGGCGTTCGCGGTAAAAAAGGCATATCTATTTTCATCATGCATCCCCTTGGTAAAACCTCCGCAGTACAGGCGCTGCAGATGACCTCTGTTACCGATGCCAATGTGCACAATATTGCCGTGCGCGGTACCTTCGATGATTGCCAGGATATGGTGAAGGAGCTTTTCGGGGATCTGGAATTTAAAGAAAAATACTCTCTTGGCGCGGTAAATTCTATCAACTGGGCGCGGGTGCTGGCCCAGGTGGTGTATTATTTTTATGCCTGGCTGCGGGTAACGGATGAAACGGATGTTCCGGTCAGTTTCTCCGTGCCGACCGGCAATTTCGGTGACATTTTCGCCGGGTATGTGGCACGCAGGATGGGACTTCCCATTGAAACCCTGCTGCTGGCTACCAATGAAAACAATATACTGACCCGTTTCATAAACTCATCCGATTACTCACTTGGAGAGGTTGTATCAACCGTTTCACCATCCATGGATATTCAGGTAGCTTCCAATTTCGAACGCTATCTGTTCCATCTGTTTGCTGAAAATCCTGTCCGGGTCAAAGACGCGTTTACGGAACTTAAAGAGCATGGCCGCATTTCATGCTCTCCCGCAGAGATGGCGCAGGTGCGTACAGATTTCTGTTCTGCGTCGATTGACCAGGAGAGCACACTTCAGGAAATGCGTGACTTTTACACAGACACCGGCTACCTGCTCGACCCGCACACGGCGGTAGGTGTTAAAGCCGCTCTTGACCAGTTGTCGCCCGATTCAGCCCGAATCTGTCTCGCGACGGCTCATCCGGCAAAATTCAGTGAAACCGTCGAACAGGCACTTGGCTTTCAGGCGCCGGTACCGGCATCAGTCCAGGAGTTATATGGCAAACCGACCAGATGTGAGATCATGGACGCGGATATCCACAAGGTTCGCGAATTCATCGTATCTCACATAGGGTAATCACGCCGCGTCATGTCAGAAAAACGGAATATAGCCAGGGCTGCAGGAATTCTGGGCAGCGCCACAGTGCTGTCGCGGATCATGGGAATGGTTCGGGATATGGTGGTGTCGCGCCTGTTCGGTGCCGGCTTGGCAACCGATGCGTTTTTTGCCGCATTTCAAATCCCCAACATGCTTCGCCGCTTTTTTGCGGAGGGGGCACTGACAGCCGCCTTTGTTCCCACCTTTTCGTCAACTCTCACGCTACGTGGTGATGAAAAGGCCCGGGAGCTTGCCAATACCTGTTTTACCCTGCTTACCATTGTCATGGCCGTTATTACCCTGGCCGGGATTGTTCTTTCTCCTGTCATAGTTGGCCTGATGTTTCCCGGCTTCAGCGCAGAACCGGGAAAGTTCGAACTGACAGTCCTGCTGAACCGCCTGATGTTCCCCTACATCTTCTTTATCAGTCTGGTTGCCCTATGCATGGGGATCCTTAATACGCTGCGCCATTTTTTCACTCCTGCCATATCGACCGTATTCCTGAATATAGCTATGATTCTGTCAGCTCTCTGTCTGCGGGGGTTCTTTGCTGTCCCGATTACCGCGCTGGCGGTCGGAGTCCTCATCGGCGGGTGCATCCAGTTACTTTTGCAATTGCCGGTTCTCTGGGGGAAAGGGTACCGCGTAACGCCGAATTTCAATTTCAAATCTCCGGAGATACGTTCCATAGCACTATTAATGGTGCCGTCGGTTTTCGGAGTGGGCGTTTACTACCTGAATATTATGGTCAGCGCCATTCTGGCTTCTCTGCTCCCCCAGGGAAGTGTTTCCTTTTTGTATTATGCCCAGCGACTGTTCGAGTTCCCCCAGGGGATCTTTACGGTATCGGTGGCACAGGCGGTGCTCCCCTCAATGAGTAGACAGGCGGCAGAGGGAGATATGGACGGAATGAAAAATTCTATTTCGTTTGGTCTCCGACTGATGCTTTTTATTACCATTCCGGCCATGGTTGGCCTGATTATCTGTTCAACCCCGATTTTCAGTCTGATTTTTATGGGAGGAGCATTCACGTATGACACTGCGGTCAAATCCGCATCTGCGCTGATGTATTATTCCGTTGGTCTGTCTTTTGTCGCCTTAACCCGGGTTCTGGCACCGGTGTTTTACGCGCTGAAAGACACCAAAACCCCGGTCTACACAGCACTTATAACCTTTGTCATAAACCTGTGCCTGAGCCTTGCCTTGATGGGGCCTCTTAAACATGGTGGGTTGGCCCTGGCCACGACGCTCTCGGCGTTCTGCAACATGCTGCTGCTGCTCTGGCTCCTAAGGCGCAAGATCGGTCCTTTCGGCGGGAACAACATCTCCATGACGGCTGTAAAATCAAGTGCGGCGTCGATACCGATGGCGGTTCTGGTCTGGTACGGCTGCTCGCTGATTGACTGGTCGCAGGCAGGGCACAAAATGCTGAAAACATCTGTTCTGGGTTGTACTATTCTTCTCGGTACCGCCGTGTATATTCTGGCAGTCAAGCTGTTACGCTCCGAAGAAACGGTTGAAGCGGCAGCGTTGTTGCGTCGAAAATTGAAGAAAGGGTAGGTCACTTGGCCATGTACTGTTCACGTATTGTAACCCGCTACGGATCCGGGATTGTGTGTGCAAATGAGCGGGGGGTTGTAAAGGTTGAAATCCCGAATATAGGGACTCCGGACGCGACTCAAGGCACTGTACAGCTCAACTACAAACCATCTGACATGACAGACGAGACAGCGAACTTGCTGGGCAGGTATTTTTCAGGCGAACCGGTCGATTTCAGCTACATTCCGGTTGACCTTGGCGGTCTGTCGCCGTTTCGACAAAAGATTCTGAATGCAACGCGAAAGCTGTTGTATGGAGAAATCAGCTCGTATGGACAAATTGCCTATGAAAGCGGTTTCCCGCACGGAGGACGAGCAGTGGGGGGGGCGCTGGCTGCCAATCCGGTTCCGATCATCATCCCCTGCCATCGGGTTGTCGCTGCGGACGGCCGATTGACCGGTTTTTCAGCACCAGGCGGGAAAGACACAAAATGGAAGCTGCTGGAGATGGAAGGTGCTGAATTTAAAGGGTTGCTGGTTGTAACTCGACCGGTTGTTTTGAACAGGGTTCCGAATTTATAAAATAATATTTTTTATGGCTAAAAGAGCTTGACAGCGCAAACCCCTATAGTTATTGACTATCATTATAAGTAGCTGTTTTTATTCAAGTATAGCTTTGTATAAAAAAACAGCATTTCGGATAAAACACTTGCAAAAATATCACTTTTGAATATCGTCAACACTGTTGTCCACAAGTTATCCACAATTTTTGTGGATAAAAAAACAACCCTGTAAAAACAGCAACATCGCTTAATTTAATTATTTGCTATTCACCTGTTCCACCTTTTTTGCCTCCTGCCATAACCGCTCCATTTCTTCCAGTGCGGCTGTATGCATCGGCACCCCCCGACGGTGCAGGTCTTCCTCGACAAAGCTGAAGCGCTTTTGAAAACGGTTTATGGTCTTGCGTAAAGCCTCTTCCGGGTTGATTGACAGAAACCGCCCCAGGTTTGCAATTGCAAACAGCAGGTCACCCAGTTCATCTTCCATTCGATTGGTATTTCCTCCCGCCCACGCCTCTTCAAATTCATGCAGTTCCTCCATGACTTTGGCAAAGACCTGATCGGCGTGCTCCCAGTCAAATCCGACCCGTGAGGCCTTCTCACTTATCTTGTGCGCCTTCAATAATGCCGGAAGATGCTCGGGTACTCCGGAAAGTGCGGAAGGACGCTCATGACCTTTCTCCAGGAGTTTTATTTTTTCCCAGCTTTCCACCTGCTGTTCGCTGGTGCTGATCTGGAGATCGCCAAAAACATGGGGGTGCCGACGGATAAGTTTTTCACACAGGGTGCTGATGACATCATCAATAGTGAACTCCCCGGACTCCTGAGCAATGGCTGAATGAAATACAGGCTGTAGAAGTAAATCGCCCAATTCTTCCTTGAGGTGTTGGGGTGATTTTTCATCAATAGCCTCAATTACTTCATAGGTTTCCTCCAGCAGATAGCGCGTCAGACTTTCATGGGTCTGTTCGGCGTCCCACGGGCAGCCGCCGGGGGCACGCAGTTTTTGCATGATGTCAACAAGCTGTTCGAAGGTGAAGTGTGTATTCATTGCCTGTTCCTTTTAGATCGTTTTACAGTTTGGGTGTGGTGCGTGAGCAATGATATGCCTGTTGAGCGAATTCTTGTCAACCAAACAGGCTGAAAATGTATGGACAATGCATGGCAAAGAATATTATGTTCGCCGCTGAATTATACTCCGCCATCCTGCAGGAATGTGCATGATCACCGTTACACTAGCCGCTGACAATTCAATAGTTATCCCCTCGGAAATTGTTAAAAAACTCGGCCTTGGCCCGGGCTCCACTTTTGTATTGGAAGAGGTGAACGGGGAGCTTGTAGTCCATCCGGTACAACCGCAGGTGCCCTCATCCGTGGCAACCACCGTTGTGGACACCGGTTCTCTTAAAGATTCGATTTCCCGTAAAAATCTGGATATCGGCATTCAATTTATCAAAGGCATCGGCCCGAAGCTGGCCGCTCTCCTTGAAAAACGGGATATTCGCACGGTTGAGGACGCTCTGTACCTCCTGCCGCTCCGTTACGAAGACCGTCGCCATCTGGCTCAAATTGCCTCAATTGCTCCCGGTAAGAGTGCTGTCTTCTCCGGTACCGTTCTCTCTGCCGATGCGGCTACGACGAGGGGAGGGCGCCGGGTGTTCGAGGCGTTGATCCAGGATGACAGCGGAACCATTGCCTGTAAGTGGTTTAACGCCAACGCTGTCTGGATGAAGCGGACATGGAAAGTAGGCCGGCCCGGCGTATTCAGCGGTGATGTTATTTCGTTCGGCTATCAGCGGGAAGTTCATCATCCTGATGTTGAGTGGCTGCCGGAGGGGGGAACCGTTCAGGCACTGCTGGCCTCGGACCCGGCTAACTTCGGGCGGATTGTGCCGGTTTACCCGCTAACAGAAGGCATTCATCAGAAAACCATGCGTCGGATGATGCGCGAGGTTGTTACTAATTTTGTTACAAATATTACAAGCGCCGTGCCGTCTGAATTGTGTCCTCCTGGTTTTCCGCCACTCCCGCAAGCGTTGGGTGAGGTGCATTCGCCCCCTTCAGACGCGCAGCTTACCGATCTGAATGAAGGGATCACACCGGCACATCAGGCCCTTGCCTTTGATGAATTTTTTTACTGGGAACTGGGTCTTGCTCTCAAAAAGTATGGAGCGGCACTGGAGAGCGGCATATCCTTTCAGGTGACTCACCGCTATACCAAAGAGCTGGTCCGACTGCTCCCGTTTGAACTGACAGCCGCCCAGCGGAGAGTTCTTACGGAAATCAAGGCGGACATGATCGCGCCGCACCCGATGCACCGTCTGGTGCAGGGTGACGTGGGAAGCGGAAAAACCCTCGTAGCGTTAATGGCTGCGCTAATCGCGGTAGAGAATGAGTATCAGGTCGCCATCATGGCACCGACTGAAATTCTTGCCGAGCAGCATTGGCATACCATGCACCGCTGGTGCAGTCAGATGGGGCTTGAGGTTACTTTGATAACCGCCGGGCTCAAGGGAAAAGCCAAGAAAGAGACTCTTGAAAAAATTGCCAATGGCACAGCCCGAATCGTAATCGGAACCCACGCCGTCATTCAGGAAAAAGTGGAATTTGCCAAGCTTGGTTTGGGAGTCATAGACGAGCAGCACCGATTCGGTGTTCTGCAGCGGGGCATACTGAAAAAGAAAGGCACCAATCCTGATATTCTCGTTATGACCGCGACGCCGATCCCCCGTACTCTTGCCATGACGCTGTTTGGTGACCTGGATCTGTCGGTCATTGATGAGCTGCCGCCCGGCCGGATTCCGGTTGAAACCAGGATCTTTTTTGAGTCACGCAGGGCACAACTCTATGATATGATCCGGAGCGAAGTCCGCTTGGGGCGGCAGATCTACGTCATTTATCCGCTGGTGGAAGAATCGGAAAAGGTTGATCTGAAAGCGGCCGCGCAGATGGCGGAACATTTACAAACAGATATATTCCCCGGTTTACGTGTTGGCCTTCTGCATGGCAGATTAACGCCGCTGGAAAAAGAAGCCGTCATGGCTTCCTTTATGGCCCGGGAATTCGATATTCTGGTGTCAACCACCGTCATTGAGGTCGGCATCGACGTTCCGAATGCCTCTGTAATGGTTATTGAACATGCCGAACGTTTTGGTTTGTCACAGCTGCACCAGCTGCGGGGGAGAGTAGGGCGGGGAAAAGACAAGTCATACTGTATTCTGATGACCAGCGGCAAATTGTCTGAAGATGGCGAAAAACGTCTGCGCGTGATGGAAGCTACCAGCGACGGTTTCAGGATTGCCGAGGCCGATCTGGAAATACGGGGGCCGGGTGATTTCCTTGGTACCCGCCAGGCCGGAATGCCGGATTTCCGTGTCGCCAATATTCTCCGTGACGGCTCTCTGCTGGAAAAGGCCCGGCGGGCGGCATTTGATCTGCTTGAAGGCGATCCGGGACTCACCAGCCCGCACCATGCTTCGCTGAATGCCGAACTGCTGCGAAGGTGGGGCAGGCGGCTTGAGCTTGCGACAATAGGATAGGGGCAGTAATGCATATTGTAACAGGCACGAACATATATGAAGTAATCCTTGACGCCTCCATCGTCACCATTGGCAATTTTGATGGTGTCCACCGGGGCCACGAGGAGATTTTCCGTCATCTGAAACAGAAAAGTGTGGAACGGGGTATTCCCTCGGTTGTTGTCACCTTTGAGCCGCACCCGTTAAAAGTGCTTGCGCCTGAATCAGCACCGATGCTTATCACAACATTTGAACAGAAGGCAGCCCTGATCGACAAGTCAGGCATTGATTACCTCTTTGTTGTGCCGTTTTCCAGGGAATTCTCCCGGTTGTCGGCACATGATTTTGTCCTCAACATCCTCTGCCGTTCGCTTGGCATGAAACATATAATTATCGGCCATGATTATGCTTTCGGCAGGGGGAGGGAAGGTAATTTCGCTACGTTGGAGAACCTTGGCGCTCTGCATGGCTTTACCCTTGAAGATCTGCCCCCGCTCGGTGAACAGGGGGTTGTGTTCAGCAGCAGTCTGGTCAGGTCGGCGGTTATTGACGGCGATATGCCTGCTGCTTCACGTATTCTTGGGCGCTGCTACCAGATCTCCGGTACTGTCGTCCATGGTCGAAATGTTGGTCAGGGGCTCGGCTTCCCCACTGCGAATATTGCCACCCACAACGAACTGATCCCTGCCGACGGTGTGTATGCCGTGCAGGTTGAGGTCGATGGCACCGTTGTCAAAGGGGCCTGCAATATCGGCTGTAACCCCACGTTCGGTGGAGAAATACGGTCGATTGAAGTCTTCCTTCTTGATTTCTCCGGCAGCATCTATGATAAGGAGGTTACGGTTCAGTTTGTTCAAAGGCTGCGCCCGGTACTCCGGTTTGCTGATGTTGATGCGCTGAAAAACGCAATCAGCCAAGATGTTGCTCAAGTACGAACAATTCTGGACTCCGTAAATACTCACTGCCTGAACATCTTCGGTAGATTGGAACCTTGTGCTCTCTAAATTTAACCTGAAATTCTGGGGTGGAATCGCCGTCAGCCTCATATTCATGGCACTGCTGTTGAATAAAATCGACTTTCGGCAGCTTGGTTCCGCCCTCAGGTCGGCTGATTATCTGTATGTAGCGCTCGCAGTCGGAATCACCTTCGCCAGCTATTATTTGCGTGCCGTACGCTGGCGGTATCTGCTCATCTCCGAGAAAGTCATCCCGCTTGCATCGCTGTATCCTGCCACTATAATCGGTTACATGGCGAATAACCTGCTGCCGGCCCGCTTGGGGGAGTTTGTCCGGGCGTATATGCTGGCGCAAAAAGAGCAGCTTGAAACGCCGGCGGTATTTGCCTCACTGGTGATAGATCGCCTTTTTGACGGATTTTCGGTGCTGCTGCTGTTGGTGATTACACTTTTTACCCTGCAGCTGCCCCCCGGCATGGAGGATGCCGCACTGGCACTCAGAACGGGCGGGGCGGTTATGTTTTTTCTATACTGCGGTGTGCTGCTGTTTTTGTATCTGCTGAAACAGCAGACCATGCGAACACTCTCCGTTGTTAAATATATCCTGAAACCGTTTCCGCAGCGGGCTACGGACAGAGCCATCCCGCTTCTTGGCTCTTTCATCGGTGGAATTCGACTGTCCCTGCATGGGAAGCATATTGCCGCACTAGTGATATCGTCGGCCGGAATCTGGCTCTGTTGTCTTCTGGCAGTGGATATGACGCTTCACTCGTTCAATATCCGCCTTCCACTTGCGGCCTCGGTGTTTATATTAATTTTGCTGGTTTTTGCGGTAATGGTGCCGGCCTCTCCCGGGTTTATCGGCACCTACCATTACGCCTGTTATAAAGGGCTTGCCGTGTTCGGCGTCTCCGACGCCACTTCCGTTAGTATTGCTCTGGTGATGCACGGCGCAAATTTTTTCCCGGTTATCCTGGCCGGTTTTTATTATCTCTGGAAAAACAAGACATCTCTTACTGAATTGCAAGGGGCGGGAACTGACCGATGAATTTCCTGATTTTCAGAAATATAACTGTCAAGCCGTTTATTATCCTTTCTTTTCTTATTCCGTTTGCCGTCTATATGCTCACGTTGGCTCCATCAGTAACTTTTTTTGACAGCGGCGAGTTTTTGACTGCGGGTGCTTCACTCGGTTCGGCGCACTCTCCCGGCTATCCTCTCTTTTTAATGTATGTCAAGTCCTTTACCTGGTTACCCTTCGGCAATATCGCGTTCCGGGTTAATGTTGCCACTGCGGTTTCCTCTTCACTTGCGTGTCTGGTAGTGTATGTATTGACAACCTCCCTGTTGAAGAAGGAGACCCTGCTTCAGGATTCGCGTTTTAACCTGATTGCCGTTGAGTTGGCCGGTCTGGCGGCAGCCGTCTCTTTCGGGGTGACTCCCCGTTTGTGGCTGCAGTCAAACCATGACAAACCCTATCCGCTGCTGGCTTTTATTACGGCAATTATTTTTTATCTGCTCCTGCAGTGGCAGGAGAAGTATCGGGAAGGGGATGAACGTCCTTCCTATGTGTACGTTTGTACGTTTTTGGCCGGTCTGGCGATGGCTGTTCACCAGACCATAGTGCTTCTGCTGCCGGCCTGGTTCCTGATGATCGTACTTACGGACTGGCGCATGGTGAAACGTGCCAAAGAACTTGTTCTTGCAACCGCTTTCGCTCTAGTCGGCTTTTCGGTACATCTGTACCTGCCGCTTCGGGCACTCTCTAACCCACTTCTTAACTGGGGTGATACCAAGACCGTACAGCAGTTCCTGTGGCATTTCCTCAGAAAGGGCTATCCATCTGATCCCCCGCTGCGCGACGCGGCGCTTTTATGGGCCCAAATCAGAGCATTCAATGTATCGCGGGAATTTACCTGGCTTGGTGCGGCACTGGCATTGATCGGCCTTGTCTATCTCTGGCGCAGGAACCGCACGGTAGTTGTCGCGTATCTTGTTTCTGTGGTTGTTTTCCTGCTTGTTATCGTCGGCTACTTTAATACACCAATGGAAGTAATTTTTCTTACAGAGGAGTTTTTTACACCGCTGTATCTCTTTACTGCAGTTATAATCGGTGTCGGTCTCTTCAGTATCCTTAACTATGCGGTTCGCTCTGCTCGTCTCCCCGAGCGGATCGGAACCCCGGTGTACGGTGTTGTTGCGGTGCTGTTTTTCTCGCTTCCCACCGCACTGTGTGCCGTTAACTATTTTGAAAACGACCAGCATGACAATTATATCGCCTTTGATTATGCTTCCAATTCTCTGCGGTCATTATCCCAAAATGCAATCATGTTCACGTGGGGAGATAGCGGGGCATTTCCACTCTGGTACCTGCAGGGGATTGAGCGGATGCGTGAAGATGTGGATCTGCCGCATACCCCGCATCTTGTGTTTCCCTGGTATCTCGATTCGCTGCCGCGTGTTTTTAAAGACAGTAACCTGAGGAAATATGACATAAGCTCTCTCGGTCCTGAAGCGGCATTGCGTATTGCGGTGACGGAGAATCTTGGCATCAGGCCGGTATTTATCGATTTTTCCACCCGCTACTCTGTCGAGTTCAGCAGTTTCCTCCCGACTCAGCGGGGTATTGTGTACAGTATTCGGAAATTGAATGAGCCTTCCGGATTACCGGACATTTCATTGTGGGGTAATTACAGCAGCCGTGGAATTATAGAAAAACTTTCTTTTCTTGATCTTGATACCGGCAAGGCGATCATGATCTATGCAAACGGTTATCTTGAAGAAGGCGAGCAGCTTGCCGCCATCGGCAGGTTCCAGGATGCAGTCAAAATGTTACAGTTGGCGGAGTTAATTTCACCAGAGATGCGGGCTTCTGTAGACCAGATCAGGATGCGCTTTGGGTTGCGGCGCTGAGTAGACCGTCTGTAGCCTGTCACCCTTAATGACATCGCCTGTGACGGATGCCGTTGAGCTTGACAATACCCCGCATTCTCCCTAGTATTGCCTCCTCAAACCGTTATAAAACGGAGATGGTATGCAGATAAACAGACTGGGAGAAATCCTGGTAAAAAACAATCTGATCACCCGGGAACAGCTCGGTAAAGCTTTAGATGAACAGAGGCTTTCCGGTAATCAACTGCGCCTTGGTGCTATTCTAATCGCTCAGAAACTTCTGACAGAAGAGCAGCTAACCTCTTTTTTATCCCAGCAGTATGGTGTGCCAATTGTTAATCTCGCTGATTACGAGATTGATCCCTCAGTCATAAAAATCATTCCCCAGGACGTTGTTCAAAAATATCAGCTCCTTCCGCTTAACAGAGCCGGCTCGACTCTTATTGTTGCGGTAAGCGATCCTTCCAATCTGTTTGCCCTTGAAGATATTAAATTCATGACCGGCTACAACATTGAAATGGTTGTTGCTTCAGAGCGCGACATCAAGGTCTCGATTGATAAGTATTATGATCAATCAGCATCGCTGGCGGATGTCATGAGCGACCTGGATGTTGAAGATATGGAAATTGTCGGCGATGAAGAGCAGGTTGACCTCGGTTCTCTTGAGCGGGCTACAGAGGATGCGCCGGTAGTCAAGATGGTCAATGCCATTTTGCAGGATGCAATACGGAAAAAGGCCAGTGATATTCATGTTGAACCATATGAAAAAATGTTCCGGGTCCGGTATCGTATTGACGGCGTTCTGTATGAGGTAATGAAACCCCCCTTAAAGCTTAAGAATGCGATTACTTCACGCATCAAAATAATGGCGGAACTTGATATCGCCGAACGCCGGCTCCCTCAGGACGGTCGCATAAAAATCAAGCTTGGCGGCGGAAAGGACATGGATTTCCGTGTCTCCTGTCTTCCGACACTGTTTGGCGAAAAGATTGTTCTGCGACTGCTCGACAAGGGGAGTCTGCAAACAGATTTAACCAAGCTTGGCTACGAACCGGAAGCTCTTGCGCATTTTATGCACGAAATTCACAAGCCGTTCGGGATGGTGCTGGTCACCGGACCAACCGGCAGCGGGAAAACTGTCTCCCTCTACTCGGCAATATCTGAACTGAACAAAGTTTCGGATAACATCTCAACCGCTGAAGATCCGGTTGAATTCAATTTTGCCGGTATCAATCAGGTACAGATGCATGATGACATCGGGCTCACTTTTTCATCTGCGTTGCGCGCTTTTTTGCGTCAGGACCCTGACATTATCATGATCGGTGAGATCCGTGATTTTGAAACTGCCGAAATTGCCATCAAGGCAGCATTAACCGGCCATCTGGTTCTGTCAACTCTGCACACCAATGACGCTCCTGCTACCATTAACCGCCTGCTGAATATGGGCATAGAGCCATTTCTGGTCGCGTCGGCAGTAAATCTGATAACCGCCCAGCGTTTGGCCCGACGAGTCTGCATTGAATGCAGCCAGCGTGAGGACATTCCGGTGCAGGCTCTTATTGATGCCGGTGTTTCGCCGGACGAAGCGTCGTCGTATGTCTGTATGCGCGGCACGGGATGCCCCGCTTGTAATAACACCGGATACAAGGGGAGGGTCGGTTTTTATCAAGTCATGCCGATGCGTGAGGAGATCAAGGAACTGATTCTAAATGGTGCTAACACCGCTGAGATAAAGCGTGAGTCCATTCGCATCGGTATAAAAACAATGCGTCAGTCCGGCTTGACAAAACTTAAGGAGGGGGTAACTTCCTTTGAAGAGGTGTTGAGAGTAACGGTTTCTGACGACTAAACTCAGGGGATTGCCATGCTCAATCTTCACCAGCTTTTAAAAATTCTTGTAGAATCGAACGGTTCCGATCTTCATATCACCACAAACTCCCCTCCCCAGATGCGTATTGACGGGCATCTGGCTCCCATGGATTTTCCTCCGCTGAATCAGGTTGAAACGAAACAACTGTGCTACAGTGTGCTGACTGATGCCCAAAAACATAAATTCGAAGAAGAAAATGAGCTGGATCTTTCGTTTGGAGTGAAGGGACTGTCACGCTTCAGGGGAAATGTTTTTATCCAGCGCGGCGCCGTGGCGGGTGTTTTCAGGGTTATTCCATATAAAATCATGTCGTTTGAAGAATTGAACCTGCCGCCGATTGTATCTGAGCTGGCTGCTCGCCCCCGTGGTCTTATCCTGGTGACCGGCCCCACCGGCAGCGGTAAATCTACTACCCTCGCTTCCATCGTAGATTACATCAATACCTCCCGCAGTGAGCATATCGTCACTATTGAGGACCCCATTGAATATATCCACCCCCACAAAAGCTGCATTGTCAATCAGCGGGAAGTGGGTGCTGATACCAAAGGCTTCAAAAATGCGCTGAAATATGTGCTGAGGCAGGACCCTGATGTTGTACTGATCGGCGAGTTGCGTGATCTGGAAACAATTGAAGCGGCATTAACCCTTGCCGAAACCGGACACCTCTGTCTGGCAACCTTGCATACCAATTCCTGTGCACAGACGATCAACCGCATTGTTGACGTTTTCCCTCCCTATCAGCAGACCCAGATCAGAGCGCAGCTTTCGTTTGTCCTTGAAGGCGTCATGTCGCAGGCTCTGATTCCAAGAATGGGGGTTAAGGGGCGTGCGTTGGCACTTGAAATTATGGTGCCGAATGCCGCTATCCGCAATCTGATCCGTGAGGACAAGGTCCATCAGATTTATTCCCAAATGCAGATCGGACAAGATAAATTCGGGATGCAGACCATGAACCAATCGCTGTTTTCCCTTTTCCACAAACGCATGATTTCGCTTGAAGATGCGCTTGGGCGTTCGCAGGACCCGGAAGAGCTGAAGCAAATGATCAGCAATCCCGCCGCAGGTATGCAGCGCCGCCCTCAGATGCACTGAAATGATGAAGGAGCACGGTAATGCCGAAATTTAACTGGGAAGCCCGTACGAGAACCGGTGGTACGCAAAAGGGTGTTATCGAAGCGGCAACCGTTGATATGGTTGAAGCGCAGCTGAAACGGTACGGCTTCAGCAATATCGTAATAAAGGCGGAATCAAAGGGATTCAGCTTCAAGCTTCCGAAAATTGGCGGTGGCAGGATAGACGAAAAAAATCTGGTTATTTTCACCCGGCAGTTCTCCACCATGATTGATGCCGGTCTGCCGCTCGTCCAATGTCTGGAGATTTTAGCAAGCCAACAGGAAAACAAGCCGTTTCAGGAAATACTCTACAAGGTTAAGGACAGTGTCGAAAGCGGCTCTACGTTTGCTGACGCACTGGCCAAGCACCCGAAGGCTTTCGATCAGCTGTTTGTCAACCTTGTAGCCGCCGGAGAAATAGGTGGTATTTTGGACACCATTTTGTCTCGTTTGGCTGCCTACATTGAAAAGTCCATGAAGCTGAAAAAACAGATCAAAGGGGCTATGGTTTACCCGATCACTATTTTGTCCATTGCGCTTGTTGTTGTCGGCGTCATTCTGGTTTTTGTTATTCCGACGTTTGCCAAAATGTTTGCCGATTTTGGAGGTGAACTGCCTGCACCGACCAAGTTTGTTATTGCCCTCAGTAATTTTTTGATTAAATACATTGCTGTTATTATCGTCGGTTTCTATCTTGCAGTCTGGGGTGTGAAAAAATATTATGCCACACCGCCAGGGCGGAAAAATATTGACCGTATGGCGCTCAGAGCGCCGATAGCCGGTTCGTTGATACGCAAGGTTGCCGTGGCAAAATTCACCAGAACGCTGGGCACCATGGTCAGTTCCGGTGTGCCGATTATGGATGGACTTGAGATTGTCGCCAAAACTGCCGGCAACAAGATTGTGGAAGAGGCCATCTACTCGGTACGGCAGGCGATATCGGAAGGTAAAACCATGGCGGAGCCGCTGGCATCGTGCGGGGTGTTTCCACCGATGGTGGTTCAGATGATCTCTGTTGGCGAAGCAACCGGAGCTATGGATGCTATGCTGAATAAAATCGCTGATTTTTATGATGATGAAGTTGATGACGCCGTTGCCGCCATGACCGCCATGATGGAACCGTTACTGATGGTGTTTCTTGGTACTGCCGTAGGTGGCCTGGTTGTTGCCATGTATCTGCCGATTTTCAAACTGGCGGGAGCAGTTGGTGGCTGATTATGGGTTCTGAACGGAGTCTCAGGCTCTTTATCTACGCAAGAATAATTGTTTCCTTCCTCTTTCTTGCGTCAACTCTTCTACTAAAGCTCCAGGATTCATTTGTAAATACCGAGCACTATCAATCTGGCGTTATCAGGCTGATGGCGTTTTCCTGTGTATTTTCCCTTGTTTCCCTGGTGGCCCTCAAAAAACAGAAATTTACACCCTTTATTACCTACCTTCAGGTTATTTGGGACTTACTGTTTGTAACCGTACTGCTGCTGTTCACCGGCGGAATTTCAAGCCCATACTCGTTTTTATATCTCCTCTCCATCATGACTGCCGGTGTGCTGATTGGACGGCGTCAAGCGCTGTATACCTCTTCACTGTGCGGCATTCTTTACGGCGCACTTATAGATTTTCAGTTCTTCGGGTATCTCTCACCCATTGGTTTAAGCCAGGAAGTAGCCCAGCAGGTCGGCTCGTTACGTCTGTTTTACACCATATCGCTCAATTTTATTGCGTTTGGCCTGACCGCTTTTATTACCGGCTTGTTGGCAGAGCGCGCCCGTATCAGCGAGGAGGCCCTGCAACGCTCTTCAATCGATTACTTTGAACTGGCTCAACTGAACTCCGCCATCGTGGAACACAGTGAAAGCGGACTACTGACAACTACGGTTACGGGCCGCATCAGGGTCTTTAATCCCTATGCCGAAAGTGTTACCGGGCTGTCACAGTCTGATGTGTACGACAAGCCGATTGAAAACGTGTTCCCACAATTGTCTGGCCTGGTTCATCGGCCTGGAAACCTGGAGTTCAAATTTCGAACGACTGACGGCACCAATATGACCCTGGCATGCCATGTTGCCCCCTTTAATGACAGTAACGGTCTGCACACCGGCTACATAGTCAATCTCAGGGATATAACCGCACTACGACGTATGGAAGCAGCATTAAAAAGGGCAGACCGGCTTGCGGCGGTTGGTGAATTGTCCGCCCGTATGGCCCATGAAATCAGAAATCCACTTGCAGCACTGTGCGGATCAGCTCAACTTCTTTCCAGCGCCAAAGGAATCCAGAAAAACGATGCGCAGCTTCTGGCTATTGTTACACGTGAGGCCGGACGTCTTGATGCTCTGATTTCTGAATTTTTGCGATATGCCCGTCCCGCAGCTCCGCAACTCCGGCAGATATTGTTGCGGTCACATATTGAGGAAGCTCTTCTGTTTCTCGCACAAGATCCTCGTTTTGCCGGTGTATCGCTGCATAATCTTGTGGCTGAATCTACTCAGATCACCGTTGATCCTGATCAACTGCGCCAGGTAATCATCAATCTTATGCAGAATTCTGCCGACGCCATGCCGGGTGGGGGGGATATCCGCATTGAATGTCATGTCACGCCGGCCGGCAGCTCCATCAGTGTTACAGACAATGGCCCCGGTCTTGCCCCGGAAGCCATACAGCACCTGTATGAGCCGTTCTGGACCAATAAACCGGCCGGTTCAGGACTTGGTCTGGCGATCAGCTACCGCATTGTTGAAGCGCATGGTGGAACCCTGACCGCTGAATTACCCCCGGATGGCGGCAGCAGATTCACCATCACACTGCCGGTATCATAATCAATGGCTATTCTTCTTTCATACAGTTTTCGCAATCTCTCCGCCCGCAAATTAACAACCTTTTTAACCGCTTCCGGCATGGCACTGGTGGTGTTCGTTTTTGCCTCTATCCTGATGTTATCAGCCGGATTGGAAAAAACCCTGATAGAAACCGGTTCGGACGACAATGTAATAATAACCCGTAAGTCAGCCAATTCAGAGGTTCAGAGCGGAGTTGAGCGACTACAGGCGGCTATTATTGAAAGTTTGCCCGATATTGCAACCGGGGTAAATGGTGAATCACTTTTGGCCAAAGAATTAGTCGTGCTGATCAGCCTCCCGAAACGGGGGAGCGATAAACCGGCTAATGTAGTCATCCGGGGTATTCATGCCACGTCACTTCAGCTTCGGCCGCAGATTTCACTGCGTGAAGGGCGTATGCCGCGCCCCGGCTCGTCTGAAATTATGGCGGGCAGCAGCATAGCCACACGCTTCAAAGGAGGCGGTATTGGCGAGAATCTCCGTTTCGGAATGCGTGACTGGATAGTGGTTGGAATATTTGATGCCGGGGCGACCGGTTTTAGTTCTGAAATATGGGGAGATGCCACCCAGTTGATGCAGGCTTTCCGCCGTCCTGTTTACTCTTCGCTGACTTTTCGTCTTCGTGACAGCGCCGATTTTCCCGCAGTTAAAGCAAAACTTGACGCAGATCCACGCCTGACAGTCGATGTACGCCGAGAAACCCGCTACTACCGCGACCAGTCAGAAGCGATGGCGAAATTTCTTCGTATTCTTGGTACGTCACTGACGATCATCTTTTCCATTGGTGCGATTATCGGCGCCATGATTACCATGTACGCAGCGGTCGCTAATAGAGTTGGAGAAATCGGAACCCTTCGCGCACTCGGCTTTCAGAGGTCAAGTGTGCTGTCGGCCTTTCTTGCCGAAGCGCTTTTTCTCGGGCTCATCGGCGGTATCACCGGCCTGTTTTGCGCCTCGTTCATGCAACTGATCACCATATCGACCATGAACTGGCAAACCTTTTCCGAGTTGGCGTTCTCATTTACGCTGACCTTTGAAATAATTTTCAAATCACTGATTTTTTCAGTAGTGATGGGATTTATCGGGGGCGTCATTCCGGCAGTGCGAGCCAGCAGACTCCAGATTGTCGACGCATTGAGGGAACGCTAAAACATAAATAGTAACGGAGGAGATCGAGTGCTGCGCACATTTATACTGAACAAAAAACTGATGGTGGCGACCTTGTTTTTCATTTCACTGGTGCTCTACGGTGTGGACTATGTAATGCTCGGCAGTGCAAAGGATTTGACCATCTGGTTCCTTGGTAACCTCGCTTTTTTACCTATTTATGTCATCATAGTTACAATTATGATTGAACGGGTGCTGAAGGAAAGAGAGCGCCAGTCGGTCATGCGAAAACTGAATATGGTTATCGGGGTTTTTTTCAGTGAAGTCGGCAACAGTCTGCTTAAGGAGCTGTCGGCGTATGTTG
This sequence comes from uncultured Geobacteraceae bacterium, assembly GCA_903852495.1. Classification (GTDB taxonomy): domain Bacteria; phylum Desulfobacterota; class Desulfuromonadia; order Geobacterales; family Pseudopelobacteraceae; genus JACRCG01. The sequence goes on from CAINRC010000174.1 coordinate 18,350, forward strand.
TGTCATGTGACAATCTGAAACAGCATTTATTGATTAACGGGACCTGGAAGGAAAAGGATTTCGCCACCGCTCTCGACTACCTGCGCACAAGCGACATCAAAATTGAATCATGCCGGTGTGAAAAACGAGACCTGAAGAAGTTTCTGGTTGAAAAACGCAGTTTTCTTGTCAGTCTGCTGGAAAACCAGAACCTTCTGGAACATGAGGACTTTTCTGACCTGCTCTGGGCTGTCTTTCATCTGGTTGAGGAGCTTGAGGCACGGGAAACATTCGAAAATATGCCGCAAAGCGATACCGACCATATTAACGGTGATATAAAACGGGTGTACGGGCACCTTTCCCGTGAATGGGTCATGTATATGCAGCACCTGAAACATGACTACCCGTACCTCTTCTCTCTGGCTGTCCGGCTGAATCCGATGATTGATTCACCTGATCCTGCGGTGTACTGACAGTCAAAAAACGGCCTCCGGGAAAATATATCCACGGAGGCCGTTTTGTTCTGTGCTGTCTGCGGGAATTACCGGGCAGCTTTCACCATCAGATCACTTACCAGTTTCGTGAAGCGGAGCGGGTCTTTAATTGCGGAACCCTCGGTCAGAAGTGCCTGGTCATACAGGAGATCGGCATAATCCGACAACGCTGATGCCGAAGCATCTTTCTGGTGGATTGAAGCCATGGTCTTCAGAATGGCATGATCAGGGTTCAGTTCCAGAATTCGTTTAGAGTCAGGAACTGTCTGGTTCATGGCTTTCATAATACGTTCCATATTGGCGTTCATACCGTATTCATCGGCCACCAGACAGCAGGCGCTGTCGGTGAGGCGGTTAGAGAAGCGGACCTCTTTCACCTTGTCTTTGAGACGATCGCTGATCAGGGAAATAAGATCGCTGAATTCTTTCTGGGCCTCTTCGCGTTTTTTCTCCTTCTCCTTCTTCTCATCTTCGCTGTCCAGGCTGATATCACCACGGTCAACCGCTTTGAGCGCTTTTTCGTTGTACTCAGACAACGACTGGACTACCCATTCATCAACCGGATCGGTCAGGAAGAGGACTTCGTACCCCTTGGCGCGGAACGCTTCAAGATGCGGAGACTGCTCCAGCGTCTCGCGGCTGGCGCCGGTAATGTAGTATATTTCCTTCTGATCTTCCGGCATCCTGCCGGCATACTCTTTCAGAGAGGCAAAACTGCCCGCTTCAGTGGCGGTGCTTTCAAATAAAATCAGCTCCTGAAGCTTTTCCTTGTTGGCATAATCAAAGTGCATCCCCTCCTTGATTACCTGCCCGAACTCTTTCCAGAAAGCGACGTATTCATCAAAGCTTTGCTCCTTGATCTCGCCAAGAGTCGAAAGCACCTTACCAACCAGGCTTTTCTGAATTCGCTTGATCTGCACATCTTCCTGGAGAATTTCGCGGGATACATTCAGCGGCAGATCTGACGAATCAACAACCCCTTTGACAAAACGAAGGTAATCCGGGATCAACTCTTCGCACTTATCACTGATAAACACTCTGCGGACGTACAGCTGAAGCCCTTTTTTACGCTCATTTGTGAACAGGTCAAACGGCTTCTTCGCCGGCAGATAGAGCAGTGCCTTGAATTCACTGACTCCTTCGGCGGAAAAGTGAATTGTGCGGAACGGCGCATCATAATCGTGGGAAACATGCTTGTAGAATTCGGTGTATTCCTCTTCAGTGACATCGCTTTTTGCACGTGCCCAGATGGCTTTCATCGAATTAAGAGTCTGTTCTTCAGTCTTGTCAATCGTGCCGGCCCCTTCAATCTCCTTGCCATCAGCCCCTTTGGGGGTTTCGCTGCGGGTTACATCCATGACTACCGGATATTGGATGTAATCAGAATATTTTTTCACGATCGAGCGGATCTTCCACTCATCAAGGTACTCTTTGAACTCTTCTTTTATATGCAGGGTTATTTCCGTGCCGCGCAGATCACGGGTACATTCTTCGATGGTATAGCTGCCGTCGCCGGTTGATTCCCAGCGACACCCGTCCGTCACTGCTCCCCCTTTGCGGGTTTCCAGCG
>CAINRC010000175.1 GCA_903852495.1 uncultured Geobacteraceae bacterium
CCCGATAATTTTCAAGCCGACGATTTCATGCCCCAAGTGGCGTGAGTAGTTTTCGCGAGGGCATCATACTTGATTCTTTGGCTTCCTGCCCGACCGACAACTGAGCAATCGGCGTACGGTTCTTCACCGCAAATACCTCAACCCCCGCTTTCGTCTCCAAAGGACAGACATTTTCGCAGATGCCGCAGCCATTGCAGATTTCCTCAACAATATAGGGTTCCTTGACTATCCTGACATGGCCGTCAAGTCCCATGACCTGCACATTTCGTGATCGGATGGCTTTCTCAGGAATCGGACAATGCTCTTCACAGACAATGCAGTCGATCTTGCGGGCAAACGGCAGGCAATGGTTTTTATCGAAGACCGCCTTGCCGATCACTTCGCGCCGCTTGGTTTCAGCCGGGAGGAGAGGAATTGCCCCGGTCGGACAGACCTGGCCACACAGGGTGCAATTATATTCGCAGTATCCCAGCCTGGGAATAACCAGAGGGGTATATATGCCCTCCAGTCCGGCCTGATATACCGATGGATACAGAGCATTCTTCAGGCAGACCTTCATGCACTCGCCACAACGGACACATTTCTTCAGAAAATCATCTTCATTCCGTACTCCAGGTGGACGCAGCAGACGTGACTGCGTTTCTGGATTGCGGAAACGAATCGGCAGTGCCAGTAAAAGGCCGCCAGCCATTCCGCCCAGAAGCACACGCCGCTCCGGTAACAGCGGACCCAACCCCTTCAGTTTCAGAAAAGGACGAAATGATATCCTCTCATGCGGACATTCCTGCAGGCACTCCATGCAAAGGATACACTCTTCCTTGAGCAGAACATTCTGATCGAGGCCGGTGGGACACGTCTCGCGGCACTTTCCGCAGTCGCCGCACAATATCTGTGGAACTCTGCTGAATGGGGAAAAACGTGCCAGCCAACCGAGCAATGTTCCGAGCGGGCAGATGTTCCGGCACCAGTTGCGCGTTTCAAATCGCTCCAATGCGATAATGCCGAGCAGAATGGCTGCCGAAAGAAGTGCCAACGGGTAGAGCGTGTCCCGGAACGGCAGCAGATTGTCTCGGATCAGACTGTATGCCGGTGCCAGAGCATCACGTCGTTCACCGATCATACGGTACAGTCCGACCCATCCTTCTCTGCCCGCAAGCCCGAGAACAGGGTAGAGCAGAAAGGTCAATGCCCGGAGCAGAATGGCAATCGGATCCAGCAGACCACTCAAATTGATATTAAACAGCGATGCCGTTAGCAGTGGCAGCAGCAGCCAGTATTTAAAATTCCCCTTGAGCGCTTTGATAGGAGAACCTTTACGGTTTTTTGGAGTCAACAGGTCGAGGATAGTACCCAGTGGGCAGATCCATCCGCAGAAAAAGCGTCCGAGAGCCAGCGTCGCCACGGTCATAAGTGCGGCTGGCAGCAGTAGCCAGCTCCAAGACTTTGCGGCAAGCAGATAGCTGAACAGCACGAGCGGATCAGCTCTGAAAAAGGCATTAACAGCGGCATTGATTTCATCCCGGCCGCGGTATTCTGTCTGAACGAACAGGATGAGAAACAGTGCCAGGAAAAGAAGTTGGCAGATGCGGGCAGTGGTTAACTTCATGTCACTACGCCTTTACTACCTTGATCTTGTCCAAATTCATCTCTCCGAGGCCACGCTTGTAGGCGGCGACAGTTACTGGAATATCGGCCGGTTTCATGCCGAACAATGTAGTGGCATAGGCGTCGGCAGCAACAGTATCGGTTGAGGCGATCACTTTGTTAAGCACCTTGACATCGGCGATATTTCCACCCTGTGGCCCATGGGCTGTGAGGATTCGTGTTGCATCGATAATAGTGAGGTGTTTCGTCATATGTGCGTTGACATCCGCCAGAGCTACATCCAGATTGCGGTGGATGTAGCCACGGGTGCCGCCCATGATTCCCATGATATTTTTCAACCCGAGCGTCAGCTTTGATAGCCCGTGATGTTTTGCTACCGGCACATTGATATACACATCCGCCGAGAGTGCCTCGTCATACAACTCCCATTCCTTCAGAAATGAGCCGTTCAATGTGACTTTCCTGAAGCGCTCCGTTTCAATATGCTTGCACTCGACCCCTTTCATCCCCTTCAAGGCCGCCTCCACACCGCTGCTAACATAACAGCGACGAGAATCGTTACAGGTATTATCAAACACTTTAACTTTTTTAGCCCCCGCAGCCAGGCACTCCTCCACGACCGCCCGTACCACCAGAGGATGGGTATTGGCAGCAAGCTCAACTGAACGATCCCACCCCATGTTGGGTTTAACCACCACCACATCACCGTGTTTAACAAACCGCTTCATACCACCTACAGCGTTAATGGCTTTTCTGGTTATAACAGCATAATCAGTACCCTCTGCCACTGCGACCAGTGATTGCTCGCGAGTAGCAAGAGTTTCCTTAATTAGCGCTGGAGCCAGCAATAGTGCGGCTCCCGTGGCTTTTATAAATGTGCGTCTGTCCATACAAACCTCCCATAGATGACGGTTTTACAAATACCTGGCTGCACGTTACCCCTTCAGCCCGACCTCTTGCGCCAGCGCCCGCCAGGCCGGCAAACTCCGCCGTATCATAGTGATATCAAAGCAGTACGCAATTCTGAAAAAACCGGGGGCGCCGAAACCGGCCCCGGGTACCAGCAGAATGCGGTGTTTCTGAGCCAACTTGACGAACTCCACATCGTCAGCAAGTGGAGATTCCGGAAAGAGGTAGAACGCACCATCCGGCTTGACGATTTTAAAGCCCATACTCCCAAGTTCATTCACCAGCAGATCCCGTTTCGCCTGGTACTCGGCCACATCAACCGACTCATCCTGCAGCTTGGCAACCAGCCGCTGCATCAGTGCCGGTGCATTGACAAAGCCGAGAACGCGATTGCTGAACACCGCACCTTCCATAAACTGACCGGCCGTTGCCATGCGGGGATTGGCAGCCAGATAGCCGATCCGTTCGCCCGGCAAAGCCAAGTCCTTACTGTGTGACGTGACGATAATCGAGCTTTCCACCAGCGGGAAAATATTCGGAACCTGCAGACTGTCAAATGCAATACGGGCATACGGTTCATCAGAGATGACGTAGATAATGCGGCCGTTCCGTTCGCTCGCCGCTTTCACCACATCCCCCAGCCGTTTCAGGCTTTCAGCCGGGTAGATAACTCCGGTCGGGTTGTTTGGTGAGCAGATGATGATGGCACGGGTCCTGGTGGTGATGGCTTTTTCGATTGCCTCAATATCAAGCTGGAACGTGTCACGCTTCGTCCAGACTTCAACCGGTACACCGCCATGGTTATCGATGTAGAACTTGTACTCGACAAAGAAGGGGGCAAGGATGATGACCTCCTCCCCCGGGTTGAGAATGGTCTTGAGCACCACGTTAAGAGCGCCGCCGGCACCGCAGGTCATGATGATATTGTCAGCCGGAACCGTAATTCCGGAATCCTTTGATATTTTACCCGCAACGGCGCTCCGTGTTTCGCCATACCCGGCGTTGTTCATGTAGCGATGCATTCCGGGCAGCGGCGTCTGAGCCAGTTCCAGCAGTTCGCGACTGAATGATGCCGGCGGCTCCACATCAGGGTTGCCGAGCGTAAAATCAAAAACATTATCAGCGCCGAACTCCTGACGCAGACGCTCTCCCTCTTCAAACATCCTGCGGATCCAGGATGATTTGGATATCTGACTGGCAATCTTATCTGATATAGCCATTACAATTCCCTCCATGATAGTTTTTCTGTTAGGATGAACAAGCTCGGATTATTACAACATTTAGCGGAGAACACCAATGGAAATTCCTGCATATCCGGCTTCACGTCCGCTGGTCATGGCAGATAAGCCGCTTCTGAACCGCCTGTGTGCCGACTTCCAGCCACGCATCTCCGAACTGACCTTTGCCGGGCTTTATCTGTTCCGGAACGCACACAAGTATCAGCTTTCACTGATTGCCGGTTCTATAGTTATCATTGGCGAGGGGTATGATGGCACAAAATATTTTCTCCCTCCGCTTGGCGGGGATACAGCTAAAGCGGCGGCATCCATGCTTTCTGCCGGATGGCCACTGTACGGAGCAGACGACAGCTTTGCCGAAAAAAATCTGAACGGTGCTGCGGTACTGATGAAAGAGCTGCGTGATTCCAGCGATTATCTGTACCTTCGGGATGAACTGGCAACATTGCCCGGCAGCCGCTTTCACAAAAAGAAAAACCGCATCAACTATTTTACCGTTCGGCATACCTATACGGTTGATCTGTACAGCTCAAAATATCTCACCGGCTGCCTGAACCTTCTGGATCGGTGGCTGAAGAGTTCACAAATCGAAGCTGAAGGATCGATCGCCATGGAGGTGGACGCAACTGCCGAGGCGCTGCGCTCTACTGAAGAGCTTGGTCTTGAAGGGGTTGTCGTCGTTGTGGATGAGCGTGTGGCAGCGTTTGCCCTTGGCGAACGGCTCAATAGCGAGACCGCCGTGTGCCATTTCGAAAAGGCGGATCCGTTTATTGAGGGGTTGTATCAGCTTATCAATCGGGAACTGGCGCAACGGCTGTTTCAGGAGTGCCGATATCTGAATCGCGAGCAGGATCTGGGCAATATGGGGCTTCGCAGCGCTAAATTATCCTACCATCCGGTGGAACTCGTGAAAAAATACTTGGTTACCGCTACCGATAACAAAGATTTTGTTGCTCTTTGCTGAAATACATAGTAAAAGACTCGTTCTTTTAAAGACGGCATTTTTGCCGAAATCTCCTTGCTCCGGGTAGGACCGGGGCTCGAATCCGTGAGGAGGATTACCAACATGAGGAAGTACGAAACAATTTTCATCCTCCAGCCTGAACTGAGCGAAGACGACATCAAGTCGGTCACAACAAAAGCTCAGGACATCATTTCGTCTTACAAGGGCGAATGTTTCAGGATGGACGACTGGGGTATCAGGAAACTGGCCTATCCCATCAAGAAGTCTGCAAGAGGCCGTTATTACTACCTCCGCTTTGATGGAGACAGTGCTCTCATCGCTGAACTTGAGCGACGCCTGAGGCTGGACGACAAGGTGCTCCGCTACCAGAGCGTGAACATCACCGACCTGCCCGAACGCGCGGTACCGGAAAAGAAAGTTGAGGCACCGGAATCCGCAACCGAAGAGACTGTCGAAGAAGCATCTGCTGCCGAAGAAGCAGCTGAATAAAAATCCCTGGAGGAGATATACTCATGAGTGACGAAAGACCAGCAACCACATCATCATATCAGCGTCCGGCCGGTGCCGGCCAGCGCCCTGCAGGCGGCCCGGGACAGCGTCCCGCAGGCGGCCCCGGAGGCCAGGGTGGTGCCCCGCGCAAAAGACGTCCGTTTCAGCGTCGTAAAGTATGCCGTTTCTGTGCAGAGAAAAACCTGACCATCGACTACAAAGAGCCCCGCACACTCCGCTTTTTCATCACTGAGCGCGGCAAAATTGTACCGCGCAGGATTTCCGGAAACTGTGCAGCACATCAGCGGCACATTACCGAAGCCATCAAGCGTGCCAGAAACATTGCGTTACTGCCGATTGCTGCTAACCATGCAGTCAGCTGATTTCTGCTGAATGAACTTTAAATCATCAACCGGCCATGACTTGCGAGTGCGTTTGAAAACGTCCTTACTTGGCATGGTCGGTTCTTTTGTTTTATTTGCAGCCTATCTGGCCGTACCACCCATCGGGATTTTCTCCGGGGTACTGGCACCGTTTCCCGCTGCTTATAATCGTTTGCTCTATGGCCGGCTGGCTTCACTGATTGTTCTTCTCGGAGCCGCTGCCGCCACAACTGCACTGTTCGGGCTTTTTGCCGGATGCCTGTATCTGGGAATGTGCGGGATGGTCGGTTTGTTCATGCCGGAACTTTTGCTGCGCGGCATCGGCGGCAGCAAGGCGCTGTTCTGGACAACGGCGGCAAATGTGGTGATATTTGCTACCTGTATCGCTGCATACAGCGCGTTTTCAGGATTCAACCTGCAGCAGCTTATAACCGGAGAAATTGACAACAGCCTGAAACAGGCCGTCGCCTTATATGAAAAAGGGGGCGTAACCGGTGAAGAACTGGAAGTGGTCAAGCGCTCCATGGCAACCGCTGCCAGTATGCTCCAGCGTCTCTACCCGGCTCTCGTAACAACACTGCTTTCGGTAATTGCTGGATGTAATCTTGCTCTTATAAAAAAAGCGGCTTCAAAAACTGCGGCGAATCTGGCTATTGGTGATTTCAGCACCTTCAGAAATCCCGATCTGCTTGTCTGGCTTCTCATTGCATCCGGGTTTTCCCTGCTGCTGCCGGATTCACCGGTAACAACGCCGGCGCTAAATCTGCTGCTGATACTCACCCTGCTCTACTTTTTACAGGGCATGGCGGTTATCACAGCTTTTATTACAAAAAAAACTGTCCCCGCACTCGTAAAGATACTGTTGTATGTAGCACTTGTCATTCAGCCGTATCTGCTGGTAATCGTTGCGGGACTTGGACTATTTGACCTCTGGGGTGATTTCAGAACCCCAAAAACACCACAGGAAAACCTGTAACTACCTGACAGGCTCGAAAGGAGAGAAAGATGAAAGTAATTCTGAATGAGAACATTGAAACACTGGGGCTCATTGGTGACATCGTAAAAGTAGCTCCCGGCTACGCACGCAACTACCTGCTCCCCAAAAAACTGGCTGTTGTCGCCACCGAGTCCAATGCCAAAGCTCTTGAGCACGCAAAACGTCAACTGGCCTACAAGAAAAACAAAACTCTTGAAGCCGCAAAAAATCTCGGCGCAAAACTTGAGGCACTGGCGATTGTTCTGACTCACAAAGCCGGCGAAGAAGGCAGACTGTTCGGTGCCGTAACCAACATGGATATTGCTACCTTCCTGAAAGCCAACGGCTTCGATATCGATCGCAAAGGCATTATTCTTGCCGACGCCATCAAGCACACCGGTGAATTCACCGCAACGCTGAAGATTCACCCGGAAGTAACCGCCACACTGAAGATTACCGTCGCCGCCGCATAATCCGGCGTCGTACCCGCAGTAAGATAAAGCCCGCAGAGAGTTTAGACTCTTTGCGGGCTTTCTTCATTTCAAAAACCAATACCTGTAAAGCAGTTCACCACTGAGACACGGAGAAAAACCAAGATTTTTTGGGGGTAATCCAAAATCGTTATATCGCCATTTACCTTCTTTTCCCCTGCCTCTTTTGCCTCTGAAGTTCTCTGTGTCTCGGTGCCTCAGTGTTTAATACCGGTTTCTTGTTGATTTTCTTCCCTACTCACACACAATAACAGCCTCAACGCGAAAGTTCTTCCGCCGTCCAGCTGCGGTTTTGTTTGAGGCAATCGGCCTGCTTTTCCCATACCCGACGGCGGAAAGCCGGCTGCCGTCAATGCCGGAGGCCATGACAAGATAATCCCGCACGCTGTCAGCACGAGCCTGGGACAGCTTCGTCATTCC
>CAINRC010000176.1 GCA_903852495.1 uncultured Geobacteraceae bacterium
GCAAAGGCAAGCAGTGAGTTTGATTTTTTTGAATGGCCGGAAAAAAATATACCGTAGGTCTCAATAGCAAGAGGAATGAGAAGACCCGCGATAAAAAAGCCAATAATAAAGACGGGACTGTTGAACAGGTATTGGGCTGATTCCCTTGCGCCTGTCGGCAAAAACAGTGCAAAGTTGAAGTATGCTCCAAGAATGATCAATTCGCTTACAATCAAGACGGCATCAAGCTGCTCAAGCTTTTCGGATATTTTCCAGGCAGTTTCTTTTTTTGAAAATGTCGATAAGAGCAAAAGGTAGGCGGCTCCGGTGGAAAACCCTGAGATTACAAACAGGAGAGGAAGTGCCGGGGTGTTCCAAAAAGAAATAGCAGGAGCTGCTGAAATTAAAAGCCCGGTATAAATCGCAATAAGAAAACCGGCAGCGGATCCCCCCAATGCAGCGAGGCGATTAAAGCGTTCAAGCAAGCTGAGAAGAGGGGCCGGGATCTTCTGGATAATCGGAAGAAGTTTTGGCCATTCTTCAAGAAGCGGTATTACATAGACTATAGCTGCAAGAAAATAAAAGTTTATAAAAATAACACCCCAGAAAATCCAAGAATTTGGATTGGTCAAGGCATAGGCTGCTTTTAATGGCTGGAGCATATCGGCAAGCAGAAAAACCGTGCCGAGAACGAGAAACCCTATTGATGAGAGTACTGCAACAGAGAGCATTTTTCTATCGCACCCTTCAAAAAGATGAAGGATGGCGCTTATTGCAAACGTGGCGCCTCCAAGCCCCCCTAAAAAAAGGTAGGTTGCGATCTGCCAGCCCCATACATGCTGATGAACAAAAGTCATAATGAGTATTCTCCTTTCTAAGATGGGATGTAAAATACTTTTGGAGACGTTCCAAGGCCCTGGTTCAGTGCTGCAGCTTTGCCGCTTGTAGCAATTTTATGCACTTCACTTGCCGGGTCATCAAGGTCACCGAATATTCGTGTATGTGTCGGGCAGGTGCTGACACATGCAGGTTCAGTGTGCAGTGAAATTCTGTGCTGGCAAAAGGTACATTTATCGACATGCGGTACCTCATGAGTCGCGTTGCTTCCGTACAGTTCTCTTTCTCTGTTAACGTCATCACTCTCATAGGGGTATCGGGCATCGTAAGGACAGGCTATACAGCAGGCATAGCAACCGATACACCGGTCATAATTGACGAGAACAATACCATCCTTCGTCTTATAGGTTGCCCCGGTCGGACATGCCGACAAACAGGGGGTGTTTTCACAGTGCATGCAGAGACGGGGAAGCATTACCCTATGTACGTCAGGATAATTCCCTTGTTCTTTATCTTCGACATGCGTACGGAATTTATCGCTCCAGAAGGGAGTCTGGTTTTCCGTGGTACATGCAACCATGCAAGCCTGGCAACCAACGCAGGTTCGCATATCTATAACCATTCCATAACGGGCCATGAGCTCTCATTCCTCCATTTTATCTGTTAAACCGGCAGAACGCTTACCGTAAATTCCTGTGACATGAACGAGGCTGCAATCGGCTCGATACTATAAGGCATAAGTTCATTTAACGGAGTCCCTTTTCCGCCGGCGACACTCAGCTTTTTGTTGCGACTGCCATATGAGGAGGGAAGAAACACCGTATCAGGGCGAATCATTTCGGTAGTAAAGAGTGTTGCTTTTACTTTTGGCCCATAACGGAGATTTTTAACCTCAACGGTCTGACCGTTTTTCAACCCAAGCTCCCCTGCTTTCCTGCTGTTCATCCACAAGCCCATGAATGTGCCTGATTTCGGACGAGTTACTGCGGCGAGAATCGGGTTGTTACTGTTGGTCGAGGCATGGGAAACAACCGGCACTTTACCATAGGTGAAGTAAAATTCATTGCGATCAAGAGTTGCTTTCTCCTCCTTATCACTGGTAACCCTGGGGATATAACCAAGAACAGGATTAAAAATGGGTTGTGCCCCTGCTGCGTCGGCAAATGAAGCAAGAACAGGGCTGTAAAGCTCAAGTCGGCCGGAAATTGTAGGAACAGGGATTTGCCGCGGCATATTGGCTTCCTTAAGAACAGTGGCAGCATCCTTCAGCATCAACATACCTTTTTTGCGAATGATGGATTCTACCTCGGCTCCGGTAAGCTCATTTCCTGAGACATGACCAGCAAATTTACCCATTGCGCTATAAGCACTCTTTAGAAATGCTTCATTAAGAGGCTTACGGGCTTTTTTTGCCGCAAGTATCTCAGCTTCCAACATCTCTTTATCAAGTCCGGCATATTCAGCAACACCTTCAAGAAAAGGTTTCAGCTTGCCCATACGCTCTGCTATTTCGCAGAGCATATCGGAAGTGTCTCTTGTGTTGTAGAGCGGATTGACGGCTCTCAGGCGTGTGGTATAGCCAAGATCCGTGCTTGGCCCAAGGGGATAGAGAAGCGGCTCATTGCGCTCCAGATAGGTGTGGTTAGGCAAAATAACATCGGCGTAGAGCGTCGTATCTGAAGGAAGGACATCAATAGCTACAACCAGTTCAACATTGTCGTGCGAAAGAATTTCCTCCCAACGCTTAGCCGGGAAATAATGCCTTATCGGATTTGCCGCATTCATCAGAAATGCTTTGACCCGGTATGGCTCTCCCTTGAAATTGAGCTCCCCCTTAACGGCTTCAAGCAGACCGACATCTGCCATCGCAGGA
>CAINRC010000177.1 GCA_903852495.1 uncultured Geobacteraceae bacterium
CTGTTGTTCAGGCTTAACAGGTGGGGGGTGGTTCGCTCACCGCAGTTTACGATGAGGGATGAGGGATGAGGGATGAGGGATGAGGGATGAGGGATGAGGGATGAGGGATGAGGGATGAGGGATGAGGGATGAAGGATGAAGGATGAAGGATGAGGGAGGAGGGAGGAGGGCAAAGGAATTGATGAGTTTTTCATCTCTCATCTCTCATCTCTCATCTCTCATCTCTCATCTCTCATCTCTCATCCCTCCTCCCTCATCTCTCATCGTATTTCGCTCATCGGTCATTACTCATCGCCTCTAACTCATCTCTCATCGTTTTTCGCACTATGGAGGTATTTTGAAGCTCATCATCCAGATACCATGCTTTAACGAAGCCGAGGCGCTGCCGGTCACTCTGAAGGAGTTGCCGCGTGAAGTTGCAGGATTTGACCGTGTGGAATGGCTGGTTATCAATGACGGCAGCAGTGATGGCACTGTTGAGGTCGCGTTAGCAAACGGTGTGCACCACATTGTCAGCTTCACCAGCAATCAAGGTCTGGCTCGGGCATTTCTGGCCGGGCTGGACAGTTGTATCAAGCTGGGTGCAGATGTCATAATCAACACTGACGCTGACAACCAGTATATGGCTGTTGACATTCCGGCGCTGCTCGCGCCTATTCTTGCGGGGAGAGCCGATGTTGTTATCGGTGCCCGCCCCATCAACGGCATCGAATCGTTTTCACTGGTTAAAAAAATGCTGCAGAAAATTGGCAGTTCCGTAGTGCGATTTGTCAGCAAGACCGACATTCCAGACGCCCCAAGCGGGTTCAGGGCCATGACTCGCGAAGCGGCCATGCGCTTCAATGTCTTCAATGATTACACATACACGCTTGAAACGATCATTCAGGCGGGGCAGAAAAATATTACCACGGTCTCGGTCCCGGTTCGGGTCAACAACACATTGCGCCCATCACGGCTTGTAAAAAGCAACTCCGCCTACATCAGGAAATCTTTTGTCACCATCGTCAGAATTTTTGTTGTCTATAAAGCCTTCAGATTTTTCATGTCGGTGGGGTTGACGGCATTGCTACTTGGTTTACTCGGCGGCAGCAGATACCTGTATTATTACGTTACCGGCGATGGTGCCGGACATATACAGTCACTGATATTATCATCTATACTGTTGGGCGTTGGCTTCCAGACTGTACTGACCGCTTTTCTGGCTGATTTACTGGCAGTTAATCGACGCTTGATGGAAGATGTGCAGTATCGTGTAAAAAAACTGGAGTTTTCTGTAACAGAAAACCATTCTCCCGACACTCAGTAGCATCAGTAGCAGCAACCTGCCTAAAAAACGTTTGTCAATCCACTACACCGGGAGTCTTCATCATGAATAGAATTATCATTTTTCTGGCACTAGCAATCGTACTGTCTGCAACATCAGCTGTCATGGCTCTGGACAGTGCAGCACTGGTAGGCACTTGGCAATTAGTCGAAAATGCCAAGGACGCTGAAGGCAATAAAAGTCCCTTTGTTACCTCGCAGCTCCAATTTACGGCCGACGGAAAAATGATTTCAGCAAATATGCCGGTACCCTTCAGATATAAAGTAAATCCTGGTACGGCGGAAGTTGCGAAAGCCCACGCAAGGTTCCCTGATTTGGAGGGGATGGAGATAATGCTCGCCATCGCGGGAAACTCGAAAAACGACTGGTCAAGGGCCCACATTATTTACGGTGTCCAGTTGACAGGCGATCAGTTCACCATGAAAGTATCCGGCTATACACCAGCTCGTTACAAAAAGCTGAAGTAACCGGAGTGAATGTTGATACTGTTATTTGAGCCATGGAACCTTGGCGATGCCTTCATCGCCGCCTCCATCGCCAGGGCTGATCCTGACCGTATAGTTCTCGCGTGCAACAGCCGCTGGCACGAAGTTTTGAGACTCGCATCACACAACTCACTTAATCTGCTCCCCCTGGATCTCCCCTATGTCTGGCGCACCGGGAAAAAATATTTTTCTCTCGGCGCCGCCGCTTCTCTCAGATCCGCATTCAGCGCTGAACAACTCAGCACTATGAGAATCATCAGCATCCGTGGTGATATTCGTGACTGCCTCGCTGCTCACCGCATTTTTAACGGAGCATCGTTCTCGTTCACCGGTTGGCGGCCATTCCTGGCCCGCAAATTATCTATTTTTGACCGCCCCTTTGCCTCCGGCTCTCTCAAGGTCCGCAACCGCTATCGCGCCTGGGCAGAAGCTGCCGGCATCCCGTTCAGCACCGTCGAGCAGTATTACCCTGTACCTTCTGGCAAAGAGGACAAAGCGCCGGTCGTGATCCACACAGGCGCCCAGTGGCGCTCAAAGCAGTATCCCCATGTTGTGGAACTGGCAAAACAGTTGAAGAATGTAGGATGTCGTGTGGAATTAGTTGCCGGGCCGAATGACGCGCTACCGCCGGGAATCTCTGCCGGTGAGGTCCGGAGGCCGGCATGGCCGGAGCTGATCAGTCTTTTCAGGAGCGCCGGTTATGTCATCTCCAACGATTCCGGTCCAATGCATCTGGCCGCTTTTCTCGGCTGCCGGACCATCGCACTGTCACGCTGTTCAAATATAGATGAATGGCTGCCTCCGGGTGTGACAGCCCTGTCGTCGCCATCAGCTCCTCACGGCTACCGGCCGATCCCGGCCTATTGGTCGGATCAGACCTTGACCGATTGGCCCTTGCCAAATGAAGTTACAGCTGTCATTGAGAACGCAAGCAAGTTCGGTAATCAGGAGGTTCTGAAACCTTGAATGCTTCCTGGACGGGATATCTGCCGGAAATCATTCGGGAATGGTTAGACGGGCGTCATGACCTGCAGAAAACTATCGGTAATACGGGATGGCTGCTGCTCGACAGAGTGCTACGTATTATCATAGGGTTGACTATAGGCGCCTGGACTGCCCGCTATCTTGGGCCTGCTCAATTCGGAGAGCTCGCGTACGTCGTGTCCTTTATCGCTTTTTTCCAGGTTATTGCTGACTTACAGGCAGATGGTTTTATTGTGCGGGATATTGCACAAGAGCGAGCGCACGCCGCCCTCATTCTTGGCACAGCCTTATGGCTCCGGATGTTGTTAGGGTTTTTGGCGTGGTTGGGTGCAACCGGTCTTATGTTACTTCTGCACCCTCATGACACACAGCTCTTTGTACTAACCGCAATCATAGGCGGAATGATGATTTTCCAGTCGGCAGAGACTGTCGACCTTTGGTTTCAAAGCCAGAGCCAGAGCAAAATAACAGTTCTTGCCAAACTTGTTGTATATCTGCTCTCAAACAGCGTAAAGGTCATCTTACTGATCAATAAAGCCCCGTTGACTGCTTTTGCCGCCGTCATTTGTCTCGAATGTGCCGCATTCGCACTAAGTCTGGCTGTTGCCTACCGCCGACACCCGACTGATGAGCGCTGGACAATTAGCATTAGCCAGGTAAAAATCCTCCTGAACCAGTGTTGGCCATTCATTGTCAGTGGGTTTATGATTACCGCTTATATGAAAATTGACCAGATTATGCTTAAGGAAATGCTGGGCGAGCGGGAACTCGGTTTTTTCGCGGCAGCCCTCCCGATATCAAATGTATGGGCTGTAATTCCAACAACGTTAGTCACAAGCCTTGCACCTTTTGTCGCCCAGAAAATGCGGCAGGATGAGCAGCAGTATAAGGAAGTATTGGTGAATATTTTTCGATTCTTTGCTATTGTCGCCCTGCTGGGAGCTTTAATGACAAGCTTGGCTGCACCATGGATTATCGGGTTGCTGTATGGAGGACAATATCAATCTTCAACCGCTATTCTGAGCACATATGTTTTTGTCAACGTATTTGTATTCCAAGGCATAGCCCAAACTTTGTGGGTGGTTAATAATAATGTCCGGAATATCACCTTGCTTGGCACCTTCCTCGCGGCAATTATTGGTATAATTGCCAATGCCGTTTTAATACGAAAATTCGGCGTTATGGGCGCTGCATATTCGATATTACTCACTCAAGGTACATCTGTTGTCATATTACCCTGTTTATTCCGGAAAGACTTACGTGACTTATATAGGAGAGCATTCTTCCCCTTAAGGATTTATCGTCAACCATGAGAAATATTTGTCTGGTAACAAA
>CAINRC010000178.1 GCA_903852495.1 uncultured Geobacteraceae bacterium
AAGCCCTCTCTTCGTTGGCTCGTCATCGGCTCCTCAACGTACGGTCTGTACGCCTGCGTTGCCGACCTCCTCGCCGCCTTGAGATCCTCTTTGAACTGGAGCTTGAATTACACCGTGTCGTCGTTTAATATATTGACATCTGAATAATGGAATTATATTGTGTGCATATACACAAAATTCTTCGGAGGTTCGCAATGAAAGTCTGTTTCCCAGTGGAAGAAAATACGGGGCTGTCCAGTCAGGTGTTCAATCATTTTGGTTCAGCTCCTGAATTTGTGGTTGTTGATGTGGCAACCGGCACGTTTCAGACGGTAGGCAACAGCGACCAGGTTCATCAGCACGGCGCGTGCAATCCGGTTGCAGGCCTCGGCGGGCACCACGTGGATGCGATTGTCGTTGGCGGTATCGGCGGCGGGGCGCTGCATAAGCTGAACGCTGCGGGTATCCGGGCATTTAAGGCTCAGGCAGGGTCCATTGCGGAAAATATCGACATGCTGAAAATCGGGACGCTTCAGGAATATATGCCGGGGCATACCTGCGGCGGTCATGGCCATGATCACGGCTGTTCACACTGATCATTCACCTGCTTTCAGGTCAGGATGCGGGATATAATTCAGGTAAGCGAAAGGAGCAGCGCATGGAGCAATTTCTTGCCATTGTCAAAGAGACGGTAAACCCTGCCACTCAGCCGGTAGGAGTAAATCTGGTCAAAGACCCCGCGATTGTCGGTGATCTCAAAATCAAAGTGCGTAACAAGCGATTGGCCGTCTGCCAGCAGATCGCCTACAGCCGGATGTACGCCTGGTCAACCTGGGCAGATGCCG
Organism: uncultured Geobacteraceae bacterium; assembly: GCA_903852495.1. Classification (GTDB taxonomy): domain Bacteria; phylum Desulfobacterota; class Desulfuromonadia; order Geobacterales; family Pseudopelobacteraceae; genus JACRCG01. Next base: position 825 of record CAINRC010000178.1, read on the forward strand.
GGACCTCCCACTGTGCCATAGGTGCCGCCTGTACCGGACTGATTTCGCCTCCCCGGAGAATTCTGGACGGCACCGTCAATACCGGTGTTTATCAGGAAAACAAGCCTGCCGCCGCAGCCATGCAGCAGGCGATGCCCCGCGTCAAACCGGGTGTAGCAGGGGTGCTGACCTATCCTCTTGCCCGTCCGTTTGCCGGCATCACCCCGGATCTGGTCGTCCTCTACGTTAACACGGCCCAGGCCATGCGTTTTGTGCAGGCGTTCCTGTACCATTCAGGGGGCGAGTTCGTGATGAAATCATCCGGTGACGCCGGTGTCTGTTCCAGAGCGATCGCCCAGGTTGCCCTGACCGGTGAACCGACAATCGAGATCCCCTGCATGGGGGACCGCCGCTTTGCCGTCGCCCAGGATCATGAATTGATGGTCGGCATTCCGTATCAGTGGCTGGAGCGGACTGCGGCAGGGCTGTCAGCCACCCACAAAGCCGGCATCCGCTATCCGGTGCCGTTCCAGATCCCGGCCGAATGTGAACTGCCGCCGGACTACGTGACAAGTGAACAGGATATGGGAACCAATGAATAACCTTCTCGATTACAAGCTGCTTATTCCACTGGTGCTGCTGCTCGGCTTTGCCCCATTCTTCCCGCAGCCGCACATTGTTGAGAAGATCAGAATGCTCATGGCCGGGACCCTGCGCAGGCCGCTTGATATCTTCGACCTGTTCTGGCACGCATGGCCGTTTGCCCTGCTTGCCTACCGTATTGTGCTCGACATGAAAAAGTGATCGGGATTCTCATTCCATTGTGCATTCAAGATGACTTTAAAACCGGTATTGTGCCGGAAGATGTCCGTCACGGATTGGGCGCGGCAGCGGAGCCCCTACACGTTGATGTCATCTTGAATGCAAACTGGAATTAACATCTGCTAGGTCGAAGGAGGTTCATACTAGATTATGGCGCGACCACGTAAACCGATACATTGCAGCTGCCCGCACCGCGCGGGATACTCCGCTGTTTACAAGCCGGCCGGCACTCCGCTGAAGGATATGGAGATTGTCCCCCTGGCCCAGGACGAACTGGAAGCGCTGCATCTGTGTGACGGCGAGGGGAAGAGCCAGGCAGAGGCCGGCGTCAGTATGGGTGTGTCACGCGGCACGGTTCAGCGGCTTCTGGCCGGTGCCCGCTGCAAGGTGGCCCGTGCCATTGTCGAGCGGAAGGCGCTGGCAATTTCCAACAACGGGCTGGTGCCGGAAACCGGACCGTCTGAAGGGACCGTATGACCGGAAGGGGCATCACATCTTTTTGCCAAGGGTGCTTAAAACGCCGCATGGGGGAATAATGGAAAACAGTTCGCGTCTCAAATTTTTTCCCGTATCATTTTTTGCCATCACCATGGGTCTTGGCGGCTTTTCCATTGCCGTGCAGCGTGCAGAAAAAATGTTTGGATTGGCTGCGGGGGCAGGTGCTCTGCTGGCATGGCTGGCTGGCGGTGTGCTGCTGTTTTTCCTCGCAACCTACGGCAGCAAGGCGTTTAGCTATAGCGATGAACTGAAAAAAGACCTCAGACATCCGATAAAGCTGAGCTTTTTCCCCGCCATATCCATCAGCATTCTGCTGCTCAGTATCGCCTTCTTTGCCCATAACGAGCAATTATCCTTTGCCCTGCTTGCTGTCGGTGCCCCCCTTCAACTGCTTTTCACCCTGTTTATCGTGTCATCCTGGATCAGGCACCCGCATTTTGAAATCCATCACCTGAACCCGTCATGGTTTCTGCCGGTGGTGGGGAACATTGTGGTGCCTATCGCCGCAGTTGAACACGGGTTTACGGAAATTGCCTGGTTCTATTTCAGCATCGGCCTGGTATTCTGGCTCGTGCTGCTGACGATTATCTTCAATCGTATTATTTTCCATAATCCCCTGCCGGAAAAACTTGTGCCCACGTTCTTCATTCTGATCGCACCACCGGCTCTTGTCTTTATCGCCTATGTCAAACTGACGGGGGGAATAGACAGCTTTGCCCGTGTCATGTATTACTTCGCCCTGTTCATTGTCCTGCTGCTGATCGCCTTGAGTCGTCAGTTTTACGGCATAAAATTCTATCTTTCATGGTGGGCCTACTCCTTTCCGATTGCCGCCGTCAGTATCGCCTCCATGCTTATGTACAGCAAAACATCCGCTCTCTTCTTCCTGGGGGCGTCATATCTGTTTCTGTCGGCCATCACCCTGATCATACTGGCACTGACCATTTTGACGCTGCGATCAATTCTGCGTGATGAAATCTGCGTAGAGGAGTGAATGGCCGAAGGGGAAGTACTACAGAGATCGAAGGAGGTTCACCATGGAGATGAAAATCACCTTTCCCGGCGGGGAAAAGGTAAATGCAGAATTTAATGGCCAAATTATTCCGACTGATCAGCAGACGGCGGGGGGAGAAGCCGGCTCGGCTCCGACCCCTTTTGAATACTTCCTCGCCTCCCTCGGCACCTGTGCCGGCATTTACGTGCTCAGTTTCTGCCAGCAGCGTCAGATAGATACCGAAGGGTTGGCCCTTACCCAGCGGATGGAATTCAGCACCGGCGAAGACGGCCGCAGAAAGCTTTCCCGGGTTGCCATGGAGATTGATCTTCCCCCCGGTTTTCCGGAAAAATACCGGAACGCCATCGTCACTACGGCCGGCCTCTGCACGGTAAAAAAAGTGCTCATGGACCCTCCGGAGTTTGTGATCACCACCCGGATACCGTAGCCGGTGTCGACCAGTCCATTTTGGAAAGGCTCGCGTGGCGAGTGGTATCTGGTGGTTCAGGGAGTGCTGTTCTTACTCCTGCTGTTCGGCCCGCGCAGCTTTGGCGGCATTCCGGTGTGGAGCGCCCCCTTCACACAGTATGGTTCCCTGTGCGGCGGTGTCCTGCTGCTGGCGGGAGCCCTTCTGGCTACTGCCGGTGTGGTCAACCTGGGGAAAAATCTTACCCCGTTACCGACTCCGAAAAGAAACGCCTCGCTGATAATCTCCGGCGCATTCCGCCTGGTGCGGCATCCGATCTACAGCGGCATCATTATCTTCTCCTTTGGCTGGGGATTGTGGCTGAACAGTTGGCCGGTCATCGGCTACGCCCTCCTCCTGCTCATCTTTTTCGATATCAAATCACGCTATGAAGAACGTCTGCTGCTGGCAAAATTTCAGGAATACGCCCTGTACCGCACGCGGGTGAAGAAGCTGATTCCGTTTATATATTGAAAAGATCTGTCTGATGGAGCCTGAGTTCCGGGCCTGAAAAACGGCTCAAAGGAATGGATGACACTGATGCCGCGCCGCAGTATTGCACTTCTGACATTGATCATTGCCATATCACTTACGGCCGGACTTTCCTGGTTTGCCGTGCGTAACTACCGCTCCGCTACCCCCATTGCCGACGACAATCTGCGCGGACTGGCCCTGACGTTAGCTTCGGCTATGGAGGGAGTAGCAGGTCGCGACCCATCACTGAAATCACTTGATTCGTTCCAGACCCGTGACATCGCCTATGCCATGCTTATCTCCGCTTCCGGAACAATTCTCTTTCACAGCAATACGGAACTTATCGGCAATCAGGTGGGAGATGATCGTTATCAGCAGGTGCTGTCAAGCGGAGCACTGAATGAGCGACGGGTCCGTCTCGGCACCGGAGAACAGGTCTACGAGTTTCAGACCCCGTTTCATATGCCCGGAAAAAGCGTCGTTCTCCGTCTTGCTCTCCATACCTGGCGCTCCGAAGCGGTGATGCGTCGGGCGCGTTTCGGCCTGATCATGATATTCTCCCTTCTGGCGGTAGGGTGGGGCTTGGGAGGAACGGTATACTGGTTATTACGCCGGCAGGAGGCTCAGGAAAAACAGTTTGTGCAGGAACACGCACTTGCACGTCTGGGGGAGGTCGGTGCGGTATTGGCCCATGAAGTGCGCAATCCGCTGGCCGGCATCAAGGGGTATGGTCAACTGCTGGAGGAACGCCTGCCTGATGGTGCCGAGCGCGGTTTTGCCCGGCTGATCGTCGGGGAGTCGATACGCATGGAGGCATTGGTCACTGATATCCTGCTGTACACGCGCTCCGAGCCACTGCCGCCTTCCATCTGTAATCTGGCCGGGGTTGCTGAGTCCGTCCTTGAACTGCTGGCCCTGCAGGGAGCCGATGCCGGCGTGCGGATGGTCTGTCATATCCCCCGCAGCCTGGTCGCATTCTGTCCGGAAGAGGGGTGGCGGCGTGTCCTGCTCAATCTGCTTACCAACGCTCTGCACGCCACCGCGCGGGGAGGGGAGATTACGGTTGCCGGAGAGCGTGATGGTTCATGGGCGAAGATTGATGTCGCCGACAATGGCCCGGGGATTTCTGCCGAAATGCGTCCCCTGCTGTTCGAACCGTTTCGTACCGGTAAAGCTCGCGGTGCCGGGCTGGGGCTGGCAGTGTGCAAAAAAATTATTGAGGGATGCGGCGGAGTTATTTCGGCAGGGGAGGCTCCCGGCGGCGGGGCGCTCTTTACAATCAGACTGCCGCTGCCGGAAAAGGAAGGTGATGTATGCTGACAGGCCGGATTTTGATAGTTGAAGACGACCCTACGTTTCGTGGACTTTTGTCGACGATTCTGACCGCCGCCGGTCATGATGTTGTTCTGGCCGCCGATGGTGCCGAAGGGTTGGTCTTGCTGAAACACGAAATGTTTGACCTGGTTTTGACCGATCTGAAGATGCCGAACATGGGGGGTATCGAACTGTTCCGGGCCAGCCGGGCAGACCTGTCCGCCCCTCCCTTTGTGCTGATTACCGCTTTTGGTACAGTGGAGGAGGCGGTGACCGCCATCAAGGAAGGTGTCAGTGATTTTCTGACCAAGCCGCTCAAAGATCCCGACACGTTGCGGACCCTGGTGCAGCGGCTGCTGGAACTGCACCGCAGGGAGCGAAGGCTGGTGGCACTGGATGAGGCCGAACTGGCCGGACTGCCGCCGCTTGAAATTCTGTTTGCCGGACAGGCCATGCAGGATGTGCGGAAATTGACGGGGGAAGTTGCAGCGACCGAGGCGACCGTACTGATCGGCGGGGAGAGCGGTACCGGTAAGGAGTTACTGGCCCGGTATATTCACCTTTCCAGTGGGCGTAAAAGCGGACCTTTTGTTGCCGTCAACTGTGCTGCTATTCCGGAAAACCTGCTGGAAAGCGAGCTGTTCGGTCATGAGCGGGGCGCTTTTACCGGCGCCTCTGCAGCGCGACAGGGCAAATTTGAAATGGCAGCAGCCGGAACAATTATGCTGGATGAAATCGGTGAGATGCCGCTGGCGATGCAGGCCAAGATACTGCGGGTTCTGCAGGAACGCACATTCGAACGGGTGGGGGGGAACAGGGAGATGCGTGCCAATGTGCGGGTGCTGGCCGCAACCAACCGTGATCTCGGCAAAGAGGTACTTGCCGGGCGCTTTCGGGAGGACCTGTACTACCGGCTGAACGTTTTTCCGATTACACTGCCGCCGTTGCGTGATCGACGCGATGCTCTGGATAATCTGGCGGAGTTCTTTGTTCGTCTGCACAGCCGGAGCATGGGAAAAAAACTTTCCGGCATTGCCGCTCCTGCCATGAAGGCCCTCCGCTCCTACAGCTGGCCCGGTAATATCCGGGAATTGCAGAACGTTATTGAACGGGGTGTTATCCTGGCGCGGGGTGAAGTGACGGCGGCAGAACTGCCGGAGCTTATCCGTGGGAGGCAGGGGAACACAGCGGGGCAGGAAGTGGGGATGCTGAAAGAGGTGGAGCTTGATGCAATTTCCACGGCGCTCAAGGCTGTCGGCGGCAATCGCCGTCTGGCTGCCGAAAGGCTGGGGATTTCACGCCGCACGCTGCAGTATCGCATAAAGCACTACGGGATGATTGGTGATGTAGAATAAAAGCGCGGTGCAGGATTTAGAACGTCAGTGCAGAATCTGCACCGACTCTCCTGCACCTGCCCCGTTACAATCTAAATAATAGTAACAATAACAGATTGTTACAAATATGTTCCAGTTGGCACGTCTCGTGGAGTGTGTATGGGCAAGATGGACTAACCCACGAGGAGGAAACAAAATGAAAACGAATCAGATGATGGTAATGGGATTGGCGGCACTCTGTGCACTTGCTCTTGCAGGTGAGGCATCGGCTCGCGGCGGCAAGGGGGGCTCAGGAGGGCAGGGAATGAGCAGCGGCACCTGTACACAAACAGCTTCGGCAGGAGCAACAAGCCGCCCGGCTGGATCACAGCGTCGTGACGGTACGTTCCTGACTACAGGTACAACCGCCAATGGTGCCACAACCCGCCCCGGAAAAGGCAACGGCCTGCAGGACGGCAGCCGCCTGACCGTGACACCGGCAGTACCGGCAACAACTGTTGCACCGTAACACGGAATCACTCAGTAGCCTGCGGGGGGCGGACGCGTCCCCCCTTTCATCAAGGACTATCGCCATGCAACCGACAATAATCATCATATGCCTGCTGGCACTTTTTCTCGGGTCCCCGCCTCACCTTGCGCACGCGTTCTGGGGGAGTGGCGGAGACAAACAGAGCGGACTTGATCTGGAAACGGGATATGACGCCAACACCGTTACAACTCAATCAGGGCGTGTCGTCTCAGTCCACACCGGTGACGATCGCCGCAATGCACAGCTGGAACTGGAAAGCGGGGGAACCCGAACTATTGTGATCCTGGGCCCACAGCGCTACTGGGCCGAACACGGCATCGCACTCAAGCCCGGAGACTCTCTTACAGTACGCGGCTCCAAAGCTCAGGGAGCTGATGGCGTTGTGTACATACTTGCCCAAAAAATAACTGATACCTCCCAACAAACGGCTGTAACCCTGCGTAACGAGTCTGGTCGCCCGGCGTGGGCCGGCGGCGGTATGGGTGGCGGTGCAGGCCAGATGAATGGCCGCCCGTCTCAGACACGTCAGCAATCGCCCGGCAGATCAGGCGGGGGCCGAATGGGGAGATGAGTTTTCAGACAAGGACCTTAAATGCGCAAACTTATTTTCATCGGCATTACCATTATAACCTTCGTATGCAGCTCTTTTTCTGCCTTTGCAGAATCACCATCACCACCGCCACCAAAATTTGCAATCGGCCTCGGTCTGGACCTGTCCAGCGGTTCGTTCGGCACCAGGTACACCAGCACTTACATCTCCCTGCCGTTGATCATTGACTGGTTTCCCAGCGAGCGGATGGACTTTGAGCTGATCGCTCCGCTTCTCGGTCAGCAGACAAGCGGATCCGGTAAAGGATCGGGCGGTATGCTTGGCGGTGATTACGGGTTGGGAGATATAACGCTGACAGGTGGCTATGCCGTACTGATGGACACAGAGACAACACCGTACGTGCGGCCGACCCTGTATGCTAAATTCCCGACGGCAGATGAAGGCGACGGGCTCGGTACCGGAAAATTCGACATCGGAGCCGGGGTAGTTGTCTCAAAATGGCTGGGTGACTTTCAGCCGTTTACCGAGTTGCGCTATATCTTTCAGGGGGCATCTCATGACGACATCGGCGCCGAAAATTTCCTTATTGGTGATGCCGGTGTCGCCTACAGTCTGAATGACCGCCTATTGGTTTCGGCATATATCCGCTCCGGTACACCGCAGTTTCACGGTATGGCCGCTCCGTTTGAGACTCGGCTGAAAACCGTATGGCGCTTCGCCGAACGGAACTACTCTGAAATGTATGTGCTCAAGGGTTTTAGTGACGGAAGTCCCAAGTACGGGGGAGGTATTGCGATTTTTACCGAATTCTGATTTGCCGCGAGTCCGTCGTACCGATTGACATTGTCGTCCCATTACAGTAGTGTACCAAGCAACTAGGCCCTGGGGGAGTTCAACCGAACTGAGATCCGTGCCGCTGGAGTTTTACTCCACACGCGCGGGAACCCTTTGCACCTGAACCGGGTAATTCCGGCGTAGGAAAGCGGCTTGCAGGATGTACACTTTATCCAGCCGCCTGATGTTGAATGTCAGTGCGGTTTTTTTATGTGGGGAACACCGGTGAGCGATCCCAGACCATTTCGGCTTGTCGTAAATAAAACTGCCCAGATACCTGATGTTTCAGGGGTTTATCTGATCACTGACCAGGTGGACGGCCTTGTTGACAGGGTCGGTCAGGCGCTTCGGGGCGGGGTCTCGGTGCTGCAGTACCGGGCCAAAGAGTTGGCATACGACGAGCGGCTGGCGATGGGGGGAGAGTTGAAACGCCTTTGCTCCCGTTTCGGTACGACCTTCATAATCAACGATGATGTCACCCTTGCCCGTGAACTGGATGCCGACGGTGTCCACCTGGGACAGGACGATGGTCGTATTGCTGACGCCAGAGCGCTGCTCGGGGCCGGCAAGATTATCGGCAAGTCCACCCATAATCTGGAAGAGGCGCTGCTGGCCGAACAGGAAGGCGCTGATTATATCGGTTTCGGCGCGATGTACCCGACCGGGAGCAAGGTTGTGGCCCATCTTCCGGGAGTTGAAGGGCTGGAAGCCGTACGCGGCCGCATAAAGATCCCGATCGTGGCTATCGGGGGAATCACCGCCGGCAGTGCCTGCCGGGTGATCGATGCCGGTGCCGATGCGCTGGCCGTTATTTCATCGGTACTTTCCAGCCCGCGCCCTGACATAGCGGTAGCGGAACTGCTGCTGCTGTTTAATCGCAAATGCCCCTTTCCGCGCGGCGCCGTGCTGAGTATCGCCGGAAGCGATTCCGGTGGTGGTGCAGGAATTCAGGCGGATATCAAAACGGTTTCACTGCTGGGCAGTTATGCCGCTACCGTGCTGACCGCCCTGACCGCCCAGAATACCCGTGGCGTGTCAGCAATCCACAGTCTGCCGCCAAGTTTTGTGCTTGAACAGCTTGATACGGTGTTGAACGACATTCCGATCGATGTCATCAAAACCGGTATGCTGCACACCCCGGCGATAATAGCGGCTCTGGCGGAACGCCTCGGAGAGCGGCAGGTGATGATCCCCATGGTGATCGACCCGGTGATGATCGCCAAGGGGGGCGCCGCACTGCTGGAGCGGGAAGCGGTGCAGGTCTTTTGTGACCAGCTGCTGCCGCTGGCCTATCTGCTGACCCCCAATATTCCGGAGGCGGAGCGTCTTCTGGGGCGTACGATACAGAATGAGGCGGATATGGAGCGGGCCGCTGCTGACCTTCACGCACTGGGTGCGGCCAACGTTCTCGTCAAGGGAGGGCACCTGGCCGGACGCCGTGCCACCGATATTCTGTATGACGGCAGTCGGTGCCATCAATTCAGCTCGGAACGTTTTTTCACCAGTAACACCCACGGGACCGGCTGCACCTATGCCTCGGCTATTGCTGCCCTGCTTGCCCAGGGGGAGCCGCTGCTGACAGCGGTTGAAAAGTCAAAAACATTTATCAGTTCAGCAATTCACTCAGCCCGGTCACTGGGGAAGGGGCATAGCCCGGTCAACCATTTTCTTGCCGCACGTGAACTGCTGAAAACTTCAAAGCCAAAGAAATCAAAGGATTAAACACATGACTCAGCTTGAATACGCCCGCAGGGGCCTCATAACCGAAAAAATGCAGATTGCAGCGGCAGCGGAGGGTGTTACTCCGGAATTCATCCGTGAGGGTATCGCCGCCGGCACCATTGTTATCTGTCACAATATCAAGCACACCAACGGTACCCCCCTGGCGGTGGGAGCCGGACTCCGCACCAAGGTGAACGCCAACATCGGCTCGTCATCCGATGATACCGATATGGCAAAAGAGGTGGAAAAAGCCCGCATTGCCGTTAAATACGGCGCCGATTCCATTATGGACCTTTCCACCGGCGGGCCGGTTGATGAAATCCGCAAGGCGATCATTGCCGAAACCAGCGCCTGCATCGGCACCGTTCCGCTGTATCAGGCGGCGCTTGACGCGGTTCGGGTCAAAAACAAGGCTATTGTGGACATGACGGTTGACGATATTTTTGCCGGAGTTATCAAGCACGCGGAGGACGGAGTCGATTTTATCACCGTCCACTGCGGGGTGACGCGCGGTACCGTTGAGCGGATGAAGAATGAAGGACGCCTGATGGATGTGGTGTCCCGTGGCGGCGCCTTCACCATTGAGTGGATGAGCTACAATAACAAGGAAAACCCGCTCTTTGAACACTTTGACCGGCTGCTGGAGATCACCAAAGAGTATGATATGACCCTGTCGCTGGGGGATGGCTTCCGTCCCGGGTGTCTGGCTGATGCAACTGACCGCGCCCAGATCCATGAACTGATTCTGCTGGGGGAATTGACCCAGCGAGCCCAGGCCGCCGGTGTGCAGGTCATGATCGAAGGGCCGGGTCATGTGCCGCTGAACCAGATCCAGACCAATATCCAGCTGCAGAAACGGCTTTGCCACGGCGCGCCGTTCTACGTGCTCGGGCCGCTGGTGACCGACATTGCTCCGGGTTACGACCACATTACCTGCGCCATTGGCGGTGCCATTGCGGCGGCTGCCGGTGCTGACTTCCTCTGCTACGTTACCCCGTCGGAGCATCTCTGTCTGCCGAATGTGCAGGATGTGCGCGACGGCGTTATCGCCACCCGCATTGCCGCCCACGCCGGCGATATTGCCAAGGGGGTCAAAGGGGCCATGGCCAAGGATATCGCCATGGCGAAATGCCGCAAAAAGCTGGACTGGGAAGGGCAGTTTGCCCTGGCCATGGATCCGGACAAGGCACGCGAGTACCGGGCCAACTCTCCGGTGTCAGATCATGGCGCCTGCACGATGTGCGGCGAATTCTGCGCTTACAAGCTGATGGATGATGCGATGAAAAGATAGCGGCAGCAAATGCTGTGTCGGACATAAAAAAAGACCTCCCGGAGCTGTAACTCCCGGAGGTCTTTTTTTGTGCAGTGCGCAGTGTGCGTCAGGACAGCAGGTGCACGAACAGACCGCTGCGCAGCTTCGGCTCAAACCAGGTCGATTTCGGCGGCATGATCTGATCCTGATCCGCCAGCTCGATCAGTTCGCGGATGGAGGTCGGGTGGAGTGCAAACGCCACCGCATATTCTCCCGAGTCCACCAGTTTAACCAACTCATCATTACCACGAATGCCGCCGACAAAATGGATTCTCTGGTCGGTGCGCGGGTTCTCGATGCCGAGCAGCGGAGCCAGCAGCGAGTTCTGCAGGATGGAAACATCAAGCCTGCTGACGGTATCCTTCTCGTCGACGATAGCCGGACCGGCGTGCAGGTGGTACCACGCTCCCCCCAGATACATACCGAAGTGGTGACGCTCTGCCGGGATGACCGGAGTAGGGGAGGAACTGACGGCAAAGCTGCCTGCCACCAACTTCAAAAACTCTCCGGCACTGTGGCCGTTCAGGTCCTTGACCGCCCGGTTGTAGGGCATGATGTTAAGCTGGTTCTCCGGGAACACCACCGTCAGGAATGAATTGTACTCCTCATTGCCGGTATGACCCGGGTTGCCGGTGCGCCGCAGTTCACGCACCCGTCCTGCGGCGGCGCTCCGGTGGTGACCATCGGCCACGTACAGTTTCGGGATAGCGGCAAACAGGACTATAAGGCGGTCGATGAGGGTCTGGTCGGCAACGATCCAGGCCGTGTGGGCAACGCCGTCATCCGACACGAAATCATACTCCGGCGGGCCGTTGGTAACCCCTTCGATAATTCCCTCCACCTCGGCGCAGGAGCGGGACAGGTAAAAAACCGGCTCATCGTTGGCATCCAGATAATCAATATGCTTGACCCGATCCTCTTCCTTGTCGGCCCGTGTATGCTCATGTTTTTTGATAACGCCGGACTGGTAGTCATCAACACTGGCACAGACCACCAGGCCGGTCTGGTTGATGGCACCCATGCGCTGGCGATACACATAAAAACAGTCGCGGGAGTCCTGACTGAGCACTCCGCGCTGGATGAACTCCGCCAGATTCAATCTCCCGCGCAGATAGACCGACTCATCATGCGGGTCGAGCTCCACCGGCAGATCAATTTCAGGGCGGGAAATATGCAGAAAACTGTTCGGGTTGCCGGCCGCCATACTGCACGCCTCGGCGACATTCATCACGTCATAGGGGAGGGCTGAAACCTTTTCAACCAGTTCTTTAGGGGGGCGGAGAGCCCGGAAAGGTTTGATGAATGCCATATAGATCTCCTTGCATCACGTCCCCCCTGTTCAGGGGCGACACGCTAAAAATATCGTTTTGCTCCTACAAAGCGCTTCTCAAAATAGCTTTCGTTGACTGACGTTACCCGGATGTCTTCCCCCCGGCGCGGTGCGTGAACGAATTTGCCCCCACCGACATAGATGCCGACGTGGCTGATCGTATCGATTGACGCCCCGAAAAACACCAGATCGCCATCTTTCAGATCGTCTTTAGCCACCAGATCGCCGGCCTTGAACTGGTCGCGCGAGGTGCGGGGAATGCTGAGGCCGCACAGGTTGTAGACCGCCCGTACGAAGCCGCTGCAATCCATACCGTCAACCACAGTGTCCCCCCCCCAGCGATAGGGGATGCCGACGAAACGTTCTGCGGTGCGGGCGGCGATGACCCCCATATCTCTGGTGTCCTTGCCCGGTTTTGGCGCCGGTTTTTCAGCACTTTCTTTCGGGACAACCGGTTGGAGCGCTGCGGGAGGATTTTTGATTTCATCAGGCGGTGTCTTCTGCACCCCCGGCCCTTTGGGCTTGCTGAAGACAACCTCGTTGGGGGGGGCGATGTAATAGCTGTCTATCAAACGTTCAGCCACCAGTTTCTTGGCCGCTTCAAGAGCTTTGCCCCTGCTGGGGAAATCGCCAAAACGCACGGCATACACGCCGTTGTCCTTACGGTAATAGAACGCGTCAATCCCTTTGGCCTGGAGCCGTGTCGTAAAGCGTTCGGCGTTATTGACTTCGGCAAAAGCCCCCATCTGTATCGCGTACCCGAGCCTGGTGATGCCGGTTGTTTTTGCGGCATGGGCTGTAACGGCACAGATGAAGAGAAGTAGAAATGCCAGCAATGTGCGAAAAGTCATGGGGTGCCAACTAAGATGAAGATGTGATAGTTCACTGGCGCCGATACTAGCCGCATTCGGAGTAACGGTAAAGCAGAATTTTCCCGCAGTGCGCCTAGAGCATTGACACGGGGGGTGCTTTTAAGGTACTTTCGCAACCCCAAAGCAGATGGATTGCATGTACGCCATTTTAGCTCAGTTGGTAGAGCACATCACTCGTAATGATGAGGTCGTCGGTTCGATTCCGACAAATGGCTCCATAAAACAGTCTATATACATCTGATGTAGCATTTAAGCCCCTTGAAATAGGGGCTTTTTTATTGTCTGTTGTCTTATGTTGTATTATTTGATATATCAGAATCCAAGGTTTTTGGAGTTATATTTAGCAGGATACCGTCAAGTCTCCATGTCTGATAACTCCAAAAGCAAAATAGATGCCGCCAAACAGGAGAATAACAATGCCAAAAAGGATTGCACCATTGTCAGACATCCAGGTAAACAAGGCAAAGTCAAGGGAGAGCGATTACAAGCTGAATGACGGCTACGGCCTTTATCTTCTGATAACTCCAACAGGCGGAAAACTTTGGCGTTTTGATTATCGGTATGAGGATAAACGAAAGACGATGGCTTTCGGCGCATATCCCGCCGTGTGTCTTGCAGATGCCAGGCGGCAGCGTGAAGATGCTAAGAAACTGCTGGCGAATGGTGTTGACCCTGCCGAGATGAAGAAGTCTGTTAAGCAGGCCAAGACGGCACTTAAAGAAAATAGCTTCGAGACCGTGGCGCGTGAGTGGCATAGCAAATTCTCCGCCCCCGCCGCTGGCAAGTGGTCAAAACATCATGCCGTTACAATTATAGACCGCTTAGGAAGAGACGTTTTCCCATGGTTAGGCACACGCCCTATCATTGAAATCAAGGCACCTGAACTGCTGTCAATCTTACACCGCATTGAAAAGCGTGGAGCGCTGGACTCAGCACACCGTGTCAGGCATTACTGTAGTCAGGTATTCCGGTATGGGTCAATGGTTTGTGCCGGCTACCACCTTTTGCCGTGAACATCTCAATTCTGCTTGGTGTTCCAGAATCAACTTCGATAGTGTACGGCCACCTTCCAGATCAAGCCCGGCATTTTCATAATCATACTGTTCCGCCATCTGGTAGATGTCTTCTACTCCCTCAAATTGTAACTGCCGGTCTAACAATGCCCCCTCCACAACAAAAACGCTGGCACCGATTGCCTTGATTATGGCATCGGTAGTTGTAATACCCCTCGCTGTCAACCATTCGCTCACTTGAGTACACGCTTTCCCGAAGTATGCTAGGCTCTGCTTGCCCTGCCGAACGTACTGATCGAATGCAAACTCAGGCAACCCGCAGATGTAATGTCTTTCTACTGGAAAACGGGACGTTTCCACGTTGATATAGAGTGACTTTTCCTTCATCTGCCACAGAAATGGGTATTCTGACGAAGTCGGCCGCCTATTCCGACGGAAGTCGGCCGGGCATTCCGATGAAGTCGGCCACCCCCTGAGGGGGTGCGCCGCTGGGTGAAAAATTAGATTCTCACATGGTTTCGGTTGCGTCAATCTTTGATCTTAATTTACGCATTGATTCTTCTCCTTTCAGATCAATTTTATACGCGTTGTGCAGCACCCGGTCGAGAATGGCATCTGCCATAGTCGGGTCATTGAGTGCTTCATGCCAGTTTGCTACCGGCAGTTGACTGGTTATCAGCGTTGAAGATTTATGGTAACGCTCGTCGATGATCTCCAGTAAATCTCGCAACTGCTCAGGTGACATTGGAGCGATTCCCAAATCGTCCAGAACAAGAAGATCTGCATTGGCGATAGATTTCATGACTTTTTTGTAGCGTCCATCGTGGCGAGCGAGGTCAAGGTCCTGCATGAGCGTCGGGAGTCTATGATAAACAGCTGAGATCCCCAGGCGGCAGGCGGCATGGGATAAGGCGCATGACAGCCAGGTTTTACCGGCGCCGGTCGCACCGGTTATCAGGAGGTTGTGGTGTTTTTTGACCCACTGACAGGAGGAAAGGCTGGCGAGTAGAGAACGATCAACGTCAACTACTATTCCCGTTCAACGACAATTATAATTCCCGTTTTATTGCCTCACGTAAAATCTTACTATCAGGATTTTAGCGAGGCATCGGAAACAGAAGGAGCCCGTAGGG
>CAINRC010000179.1 GCA_903852495.1 uncultured Geobacteraceae bacterium
CAAAACCAGACTCAAAAACAGGTCTCAATGGAGGTTTACTTAACCTAAACCTCGACCTCAACCTGTTTAGGGCTTGGTCCTTCAAAACTAAATAGTAGAGTACTTTGTCAATTGTGGGATTGACCTGGATTACCATGATCAGCATCTTACACGAATCCCGAAGGAAACGATGGCTGATTAGGCTCCTTAGAAAGGAGGTGATCCAGCCGCAGGTTCCCCTACGGCTACCTTGTTACGACTTCACCCCAGTCACCGACCATTCCTTAGGACGCTGCCTCCCACAAGGGGTTAGCTCACGCACTTCGGGACCAATCGACTCCCGTGGTGTGACGGGCGGTGTGTACAAGGCCCGGGAACGTATTCACCGCGGCGTGCTGATCCGCGATTACTAGCGATTCCAACTTCATGGAGTCGAGTTGCAGACTCCAATCCGAACTGAGACCGGCTTTGTGAGATTGGCTCCACCTCACGGTATCGCAACTCTTTGTACCGGCCATTGTAGCACGTGTGTAGCCCTGGTCATAAGGGCCATGAGGACTTGACGTCATCCCCACCTTCCTCCGGTTTAACACCGGCAGTCTCCACAGAGTGCCCAACTTAATGATGGCAACTGAGGATAGGGGTTGCGCTCGTTGCGGGACTTAACCCAACATCTCACGACACGAGCTGACGACAGCCATGCAGCACCTGTCTTACGGCTCCCCGAAAGGCACCCCTCGCTTTCACGAAGGTTCCGTAGATGTCAAGACCAGGTAAGGTTCTGCGCGTTGCGTCGAATTAAACCACATGCTCCACCGCTTGTGCGGGCCCCCGTCAATTCCTTTGAGTTTTAGTCTTGCGACCGTACTTCCCAGGCGGAGTACTTAATGCGTTAGCTGCGGCACTGCAGGGGTCAATACCCGCAACACCTAGTACTCATCGTTTACGGCGTGGACTACCAGGGTATCTAATCCTGTTTGCTACCCACGCTTTCGCGTCTCAGCGTCAATATCGGTCCAGGTAGCCGCCTTCGCCACCGGTGTTCCTCCTAATATCTACGGATTTCACTCCTACACTAGGAATTCCACTACCCTCTCCCGTATTCAAGTCTGACAGTATCCAATGCACTTCCTGGGTTGAGCCCAGGGCTTTCACATCAGACTAATCAGACCGCCTACACGCGCTTTACGCCCAATAATTCCGAACAACGCTTGCACCCCCCGTATTACCGCGGCTGCTGGCACGGAGTTAGCCGGTGCTTCCTTTAGGGGTACCGTCAAGTATCGCGGGTATTAACCACAATACACTTCTTTCCCCTCGACAGAGCTTTACGACCCGAAAGCCTTCATCACTCACGCGGCGTTGCTGCGTCAGGCTTTCGCCCATTGCGCAAAATTCCCCACTGCTGCCTCCCGTAGGAGTCTGGACCGTGTCTCAGTTCCAGTGTGGCTGATCATCCTCTCAGACCAGCTAACCATCGTAGCCTTGGTAGGCCATTACCCTACCAACTAGCTAATGGTACGCAGACTCATCTGATGACAGAAGGCCCGAAGGTCCCCCCCTTTTCCCGCAGAATCCAAAGATCCCGTGGGCTTATCCGGTATTAGCACCTCTTTCGAAGTGTTATCCCAGATCATCAGGCAGATTATCTACGCGTTACTCACCCGTGCGCCACTAAATGAAGGAGCAAGCCCCCTCATTCCGTTCGACTTGCATGTGTTAGGCACGCCGCCAGCGTTCGTTCTGAGCCAGGATCAAACTCTCCAGTTTGTACTGAATATAGTTTGAATACTTTAAACCCAAAATTTTGTTACTGGCAATTCTCACAAATCACTTTAAAACTGCTATTCGGTTTTCAAAGACCAGACCTGCAAACGAACCGACAACATACTCAAACCAAACTACACTGTCAATACTTATTTTCCAAAATAAACAATCTTTCTTCCGGGACAACAAAAACAAATGCCCGCCACAAAGGGACTCGCTTTCTAACATAAACAATTTCAAGCTGTCAAAAGAAAAATGGAAAAAAAAGATAATAAAAAATGTTTGGGGAGAAAGCTTTTCCTTCTGTTACCGTTTGGTATGTGACAATACAGCTAGTTATCTCTATTACTTGCTGGCTGGCGTGGCTGTTTTTTTACATACAGTTCCAATAGTTGAAATACCGGCGCCAATATCACCATGAACCAGACAAAACAGAGTATGCCGGTGAGGGCATTGAATGCCCTGTTATCCGTGCATGGCTCGAACACTCGGTCATGGAAGACCAAAAATGGATTGCGACCGGCTCCAAGTGTCGGCCGGAGCGCAACGTCAAGGTAGAAGAACAGCTGCCAGGAGTTCTGCCGTACATAACGCCCCAGAAGGTAAAAATTGCGGGCCGTGCCATCGAGTCCCCACTCATTTCGCATCATGCAGCGGATAACCCTAAAAAACGGCGTCAATAAAAGTGAACCGGCTTCATGCTGTGTCCGGTATACCCCCGATGCCCGGGCGAAAAAGGGTGCTGCGCCAATGCTGTACAGCCCCATCATCATGGCCATCAGGATGCGGCGACGATGCAACCCTTCCGTTTCAAACCGACGTGCCGAGGTATAAATGAATCCGGGAAGTGTAATCAACTCCCCCCGTAAGCGGATTTTTTCGGTAATTTTCTGATCTTCCAGAAACGGCAATTCTTCATCGAAGCCGCCAAGCTGCCGAAAATATTCCGCAGTAAGCAGCAGCCCCTGGTCGCCGTTCGTGGTATTGGCACGATTAAGGGCGCTTTTCTCCTCCATATAGCGATAGGCTAGTTCATTCCGCCCCGAGGTTCGGGCAAAGCGCAGCCGGAAATGCCCGGCGCGACAGCGCTCCTTATCCGGTTCTGACATCATGGTGTGGACGGCATTGCTGAGAAGGAGAGGATCGTCAAGCGCGGAGTCGGCATGAAGAAACAGGAGGTATTCTCCTGATGCCACTGCCGCTGCGGCATTCATCTGCGCTCCCCTGCCGCGCGGGGCGGTGAGGAAGAGTGCATCGGACATACCGGCAACGGCCTCAGTTGCATCGCCGGAACCGCCGTCAGCAATTATAATTTCCAGGAGGATATTCTGCTGTTGTGACAATCCGGCCAATAGGTTTGGCAGATGCTCTGCTTCATTGAGTGTCGGAATAATTACCGAGAGCGTAACCTGAAGTGTGCCGTGCATCGGAGGTTATTTCCTCTCCGTGGAGAGGACAATTTCCCCGTACCACGCTTCTGCCGTCCCGCCGGTATTATCAGTATCGGTCATGATGGCAACGGCTGCCGCTTCCGGAGGCTCAGATCCGAACAGTGCACGATAATCAGTACGCAGGTCACGCTCCTCCGTCAGCCACAGCCCCGCTTTTTCATTGCCGGATTCAACCGCAATCATCTTCGCATTCGCAGTATATGCATTAGGAACTGACTCCCCTTTGGCGAGCCGGTTCGCCCAGATGTAATTGATCGCCTTCGTCTGCCAGAAGAAGGTGCCGGGGAACAGGACATATACCCGAGCGGCGTAGTCATCGCCGGCTCTGGCCTTCTCGTCACCATCCCTGACGGTATGGCTTATCTTCCAGCTCCAGCGCAGATACCGGTACGTTGCGGGCGAAAACCTGATCTTTTTCACCAGACCTGACGCCGATGCGTTGCTGACCGCCTTTACAACGGGCCGGCCGTTTTCTACGGTGATCCGGTATTCCGTAACACCCTTGAATTTTTGTGGTTCCCACCCGGCAAGGCCCTCGGAGGCAAAACTGCTGACCGGAAGCTCCGCACACCTCCCCGACGCCGGTAATGCCAGCAGCCCGGCGATAATGCCGCAGAAGACAATGAATCGTTTCATCACAACATCAGCTCCTGCTGCCCGATAATAGCCGGCAACCGCTTCGGCGCCTTGATACGCAGCACCTTGTTGACATTCATTCTGCCGGAAACAACCTGAATATCACCCTTCGCAACATCAAACTCCTCCGCCAGAAACCGCACCATATAATCGGTTGCCTTGCCCGCACGCGGCTCCGCCTTGACACTGACGCAGAGCTGATGCCCCTTGACTTTGCCGATGGCATCCTTTTTGGCGTTGGGTGTTCCGAGGATGTTAAGAACCAGAATGTTGCCTTCCCACGAATAAAACGGCCTCGTCATGGCCCCTCCGGAGGATGTTTTTCAGGCGACCAGTGCACCGGTGCAGCTGGAACCTTCACCTGCCGTACAGCAATAGCAGTGCTGGGAGAGAAGGATCTTCTCCCCAGGCAGCAGGTCGCCTTCCAGGTTGGAAAGAGTCATCACGGAGCCATCAACTGCGGTGAGCGGCATCTTCAACGCCTGATTGAAATCGCAGTTAAACAACCGGCCCTCCCAATCCACACTGATCAGCGTACGGCACATAATTTTTTCAGCCGCATCCGGATTGAAACGTTCCGACAACAGCCGAAGATAGGCCGTGTAGCTACTGCCAGCTTCGAGATGCGCCCTGAAGCGCCCGATGGGTGCATTGGTAATGGTGAAAAGGTGATTGAACACTATACCGTGACGGCTTGACAATTCTTGTTTGTAAGCCGCCTCCAGTCCCAACTGTCTGCCGGGGACGAAACCCTCTCCCGGATTGTACACGAGATCCAGCTCCAGTTCCGTACCATATCCGAGGGTATTTAATCGTTTCAGCACCTTGATGCTACTCTGATAGACACCCTCGCCCCGCTGCCGGTCAACGTTATCCTCCAGATAACAGGGAAGAGAACCGATGACCGTCAGATCATGGCTGCGGCAGTATTCCGGCAGCCATTCCCGGCCAGGTTCTGCCATGATTGCGAGATTACTCCGGAGCAGCCGCCGCTGTGCCAACCGGTCTGTTATTTCAATCAGATAGCAAAAATCCGGGTTCATCTCAGGACAGCCGCCGGTTATATCAAGCGCAAGGTTCTGATGGCGCTGCAGGAAAAGGGCAATCTGATCCATGACGGTCCGGTTCATGATCTCTGTGCCGCGACCGGATGCTTCCACGTGACAGTGACTACAGTTCAGGTTGCACAAATTTCCCAGGTTCACCTGCAGGGTCTGCAGGCGCTCAAAAGTTTCATACTCCGGATTTACCGCCTGCAGACGTTCTTGAAATGAAGCGACCATAGAGTTCCCGCTATTTTTTTAATTTATTGTACAAAACCGGAATCAGGGCAAATAGCCCGAGCAGGGCGAGAGAACCAAGCACCCGAGGTGAAGCCACTCCGGAGAGAGAATCAATAGTCGCAAGACTTGCCCCGGCGCTGACGAAGACAAACCCTCCCGGAATAATACCGATCATGGTGCCGAAAAAGAACGTTCTCAGCGGCAGACGGGTCAACCCGGCAGCCAGATTGACAAGGAAAAACGGGAACAGCGGCACCAAGCGAAGAAACAGCAGATAACTGAAACCGCGCTCTTCCAGTTGCCGGTTCATCCCCTCCAGCTTACTCCCGAATTTATTCAGTACAACATCGCGCAGCAGATAGCGGGTCACCAGAAAAGCAAGGGTCGCACCGAGCGTTGCAGCGATGATCGCGTAGAGCGTACCCATAACTGTACCGAAAATTGCTCCGGCCGCCAGTGACAAGATTGCTGCGCCCGGCAATGACAGGGCTGTCTGAAGGACATAGAGGATAATGAAGCCCATAACCATGATCAACTTGTGGGCGGCGTAGTAATCAAGCAGCGTCTGACGGTTGGCCTTGAGTGCAGCCAGCGTCATATAATGCCCCAGATCCAAGGAAAAGAAGAGGGCAATCAGAATTGCAGCGGCACCTACCAATATGATTTTTTGGGGCTTCAAAGAATCAACCTCTCTGCCATCTCAACCAGCCGGAAAGCAGCCGCTTCACAAATGGTGTAAGCCGCGTCCGGTTGTAGGCGTCTGCCAGTCGTTTGATGGCTTCCGCCTGAGTCGGATAGGGATGAATGGTTTTACCGATGGCTGATATACCGAGTCCGTTGGTGATTGCCAGGGAAAATTCACTAATCATCTCCCCGGCGTGTCGGGCCACGATGGTGGCACCAAGAATCCGGTCCGTCCCCGCCTGCAGGTGAACACGGGCAAAACCTTCCGCTTCGCCGTCAAGGACGGCACGGTCAACATCTGACAGCGGCACGGTGAGTGTAATTACTTCGGTGCCTTTTCCCTCTGCATCTCCTTCGTACATCCCGACATGGGCAACCTCCGGATCGGTATAGGTACACCAGGGAATGATCAGGGCAGATGCCTTCTGCCGTCCCATGAACAGGGCGTTGGCTATCAGGATGCGGGCCAGGGCGTCGGCGGTGTGGGTGAACTTGAAGGGGAAACAGATATCGCCGGCAGCGTAGACGTTCTTATTTGAAGTCTGCAGGTTGTCATTGACCGTTACCCCTGACCGGTCAAACATTATGCCCGCCTTCTCAAGTTCAAGCCCGTCGGTGTTCGGGGCACGCCCGACGCCGACCAGTATCTCGTCCACAACGACTTCAACTGAAGTATTTTCCCGTACCAGGCGGAGAATTTTTTCGTTTCCCCGTTTTTCCACGGCAAGGATTTTCGCCCCCAGCTGCAGATCAATCCCCTCACGGATAAAGACCTTATGAAGAATCTCTGCGGCGTCTCCATCCTCACGTCCAAGAATATGCGGCCCCTGTTCAACCAGGGTTACGGTACTGCCGAAACGGCCAAAGGATTGCGCCAGTTCGCAGCCGATCGGTCCGGCACCGATCACCGCCAGACGGGGCGGCAGTTCGGTAAGGGAGAAAACCGACTCGTTGGTGAGATACCCAGCCTCCTCCAGTCCGGGTATGGGTGGTACCGCAGCACGGGCTCCCGTGCAGACCGCAGCTTTTTTGAAGCGCAGTGTTGTGCCCGCAACCTCAACCGTGTCTGCACCACTGAAGCTCCCCTGTCCAATAAATACGTCGATACCCAGGTCATCGCGAAAACGGCGGGCAGAGTCGTGAGAGCTGATATCAGCCCGTAACCGGCGCATGCGCTCCATAGCCGTGCCGAAATCAAAACCGGGACAGGGGCTGTCAATTACCCCGAAGTCAGCAGAGTTGCGGGCATGGTGGACGGCGCGGGATGCACGCACCACTCCTTTGGAGGGTACACACCCCACATTCAGACAGTCGCCCCCCAGCAGGTGACGCTCGATAAGGGCAACCTTTGCTCCCAACCCTGCTGCACCTGCGGCACAGATCAACCCGGCAGTACCACCGCCGATTACCACCAGGTTGTAACAGGTAGCCGGCTCAGGGTTAATCCAGGCAGCAGGATGTACATTTTCCGTCAGCTCCCGATTTTCGAGAGTGTCCGGCAGTACTTGAACCGGGGAGATCACGGCATCTTCACGAATGTCATGGCAGCCGAATTCATGCAGTAGCGGAGGCCGGTCGGCTTCGGACCATCATCGAATACATGGCCCAGATGGGCGTCACAACGACTGCAGAGCACTTCGGTCCGCCGCGAGAACAGGCTGTTGTCGGCGCGGTTTGTGATATTTTCCGGTGCGATCGGCTGCCAGAAACTTGGCCAGCCGGTGCCGGATTCATACTTGTGTTCCGAACGGTACAAATCATTGCCGCAACACACGCACTGGTAGGTGCCGACCTCGTGATTGTCCCAGGTAGCCCCGGTAAAGGCCATCTCCGTTCCCTGCTCACGGGCTACGTGAAACTGCTCGGGAGTCAACTGCCTGCGCCATTCCTCCGGACTTTTGATGACTTTGTCGCTCATGATGTATCCTTTCGAAGCTGCGGAATACAACCGCACTGTTGATATCCGTGCCGTTCCTCCAGCAGCCGGTGTCGCTGTTGCTGCCGTGATTGACCCCTTTCTGTTGCAGGCCAGAATTATAGAACTTAAACCGCCGATGATAAATAATCTTCGTGAGATCATGGCTGTCTCCTATGAACCTTCAATGACCAGCCACGCTGCCCCACAACTGCTTTAGACGCTGGTCGCGGCCGCAGCCGTTACGGTAATACGCGTATCTGATCGGGTTCTTCCTGTAGTACTGCTGATGGTATTCCTCGGCCGGATAAAACTCACCGGCAGGGGTTATTTCGGTCACAACCGGTTCCTTGAATGGTTTGCTCTTCTCGAGAGCTGCCTTCGAGTGAAGGGCTGCACGACGCTGCCCTTCTGAGGAGAAGAATACGGCACTCCGGTACTGATCACCTGAATCGCAGAACTGGCGATCCGTGACCGTCGGGTCAATGTTATGCCAGAATACTGTCAGAAGGTAGTCATAACTGACTTTTGACGGATCGAAAACGATCTGAACCGCTTCGGCGTGTCCGGTCCCGCCTGCAGAAACCTCCCGGTAGGTGGGGTTTTTCTTGTTACCGCCGGTATATCCGGAAGTGACAGAGACTACACCGGGGAGATGGTCAAATGGGGCCTCCATACACCAGAAACAGCCGCCGGCAAAAATCGCTTTTTCAGTAGCCGCAGCCGCCGTTTGTTGCAAGGGGATCAGCAGGAGGCAGGTGAAGACAATAAAACGTGACATGATGTTCATTTTTGGTCACCCCGCTTGTGCACGCGTCGACAAAAAAAGTTTAGGACTTATTTGGTCTCATTGTAACATACTCTTTGGACTTGTGAAGGATGAATCTGTAAAAAAGGAATATCCCGCGACAACGCCGCGGGATATTCCGGAAAAAACAACTATGTTGATCATGCGCTGATCGCAATATTGCCGATTACTCCACAGTCACGCTCTTGGCAAGGTTCCTCGGCTGATCCACATCGGTCCCCTTCAATACGGCGATGTGGTACGCCAGGAGCTGCAGCGGTACCGACAACAACAGCGGGTCAAGATCTTCGTCAAGGCCGGGTATTTCGATAACCGTCTCGGCCCTACCCCGCACCTCTTCGTCCCCGGCCGTACAGACCGCGATCACACGACCGCTCCGGGCAATAACCTCCTCCATGTTGGAGAGCGTTTTTTCGTAGGAACTCCCTTTAGGAACCAGTACGACGACCGGTACGTCCTCATCGATCAGGGCGATCGGGCCGTGCTTCATCTCCCCGGCGGGGTAGCCCTCTGCGTGGATGTAGGAGATCTCTTTAAGTTTGAGCGCACCTTCAAGAGCAATCGGGAAGTTTTTACCTCGGCCGAGATACAGAAAATCACGGGCGTTCATATATTTCTTTGCAACTTTTTCCGTATATTCGTTCAGCTTCAGCGCTTCTTCCAGCATCCCCGGCACTTTTTTGAGCGCCGCGATCATTCTCTGGCCATGGGCTGTATCGATCGTACAGTTGGCCCTTCCGAGGCGAATAGTAAAGAGGTACAGGGCGGTCAACTGGGTAACAAACGCCTTGGTTGAGGCAACGCCGATTTCCGGCCCGGCATGGGTATAGATAACCCCTTCCGACTCACGGGCGATGGAGGAATCAACAACGTTGCAGATTGCCATATTCATGGCGCCGCGCGACTTTGCCTCACGCAGTGCCGCCAGAGTGTCGGCCGTTTCCCCCGACTGGGAAATGACGATCGCCAGAGTGTGTTCATCCACCACCGGGTTGCGGTAGCGAAACTCTGAAGCGATATCAACCTCAACCGGGATACGGCAGAACCCCTCTATATAAAATTTACCCACCAGGGCAGCATGCCATGAGGTGCCGCACGCAATGATGATAATCCGCTTGACGCCGGCCAGCTGGCGATCGCTGAACTGCAGATTTTCAAGATACACATCCCCCTCTTCCTCAAGCAGTCTCCCGGCAATGGTATCGCGCACCGCACGGGGCTGTTCGTGAATCTCCTTCAGCATGAAGTGCCGATACCCCCCCTTTTCAGCCATCATGGGGGACCAATCAATGTGGCGTGCTTTTTTCTCCAGCGGAGCACCGTCAATGGTTGAGAAAAATGCCGCACCATCTTTAAAAACGACCAGATCGCCGTCTTCCATAAAAACCATCTCACGGGTGTTGGCCAAAATAGCCGGGATATCAGAAGCAACAAAGAACTCCCCCTCACCGAGGCCGACAACCATGGGCGACCCCAGCTTGGCGGCAATCAGGGTTCCCGGTTCCTTTTCGTTCAGGATGCAAACCGCATACGCCCCCCGCAACTGCGCCAGGGAGAGCCGTACCGCCTTTTCGAAGTCAACCCCCGTCCGGAGCATATCCTCAATCAGGTGGGCAATAACCTCCGTATCGGTTTCACTCTTGAATGTATGTTCGGACTTATTCAGCTGCTCTTTAAGCTGCAAATAGTTCTCGATGATCCCGTTATGCACCACGATCACCGGCCCCGCTTTATGAGGGTGGGCGTTTATTTCTGATGGGCGGCCATGGGTCGCCCAACGGGTATGCCCCACACCGACGGTCCCGGTCAGCGGCTGCTCGCGAAGCAAATTTTCAAGATTGATGAGTTTGCCCTGACTTCTGCGGATAGCGGATTCACCATCTCCGAGCGTGGCGATGCCGGCAGAGTCGTAGCCGCGATATTCCAGTTTTTTCAGCCCCTCCAGAATAATCGGGGTCGCCTGCTGTCCGCCAATATATCCAACAATGCCGCACATAGTTTCGCTCCTCAATAAAATCGTCATAATAAAATTGAAACGTGAACGTAGTACCATAAAGACGCCCCGAGTGGCACGATTATTTTAAAACGGTAGCCGCTTTAGTGGCACATCGACACATCTGTTCCGATTTGAATAAGCTTGAATTCCTGAAATGGTATGCTATTTTGTGGCACAGAGCATAGTTGGTGCCGCCACTCTAAAATCGTTTATTCAAGTTCTTCAGGAAGGTTTATTTAATGGATAGAAAGCTGCCATCTCCCGTCACAAACAGCAGTTTTTGGTCAACAGTGCTGCTGTTTGCGGTGACACTCGCCGTTGTTTTCCTGCTCGGCATATCCGGCTACGTTTTTTACCTGCTGGCAAAGCTCCCCACGGTGGACCGTCTGACTGACTACAAACCTCCCATCGTCTCACAGGTTTTTGGCGATGACGGGAGCCTTGTCGGCGAATTCTATCTTGAACGCCGCATCGTCGTGCCGGTCAACAAGATGCCGCGCAAACTGATCCAGGCATTTGTCTCGGCTGAAGATGCCAATTTCTATTCACATAAGGGGATTGACTATCTGGGTATTGTACGGGCGACCTTCAAAAACATACTCTCCTTGAGCAAAAAAGAAGGCGCATCAACAATCACCCAGCAGGTGACCAAATCCATGCTGCTTTCGCCGGAGAAAAAGTTTTCCCGCAAGATCAAGGAGGCTATTCTCGCCACACGGATGGAGGAGCGGCTCACAAAAGACGAAATCCTGTACCTGTACCTGAATCAGATTTACCTCGGAAGCGGTTCATACGGTGTCCAGGCGGCTGCCGAAACCTATTTCGGGAAAAATGTTGATCAGCTCAACCTGGCTGAAATGTCCATGCTGGCCGGACTGCCGAAAGCCCCCAATGCATACTCCCCGATCAAACACCTGGAAAAAGCACGGGAGCGTCAGACGTATGTCCTTGATCGCATGACCAGTGAGGGGTACATAACGCCGGTTGAAGCCGATCATGCCAAAAAGACCCCCATCGTCCTGCAGCCGATGAAGAAGGTTAATAACGAGCAGTCGGCGTATTACCTTGAACATCTGCGAATCCAGCTGGAGCAGAAATATGGCGAGGAGCAGCTTTATAAGGGCGGGTTGAAAATCTATACCACCATGAATGCCGGTATGCAGCGGGCTGCCTATGAAAGCCTTCGTAAAGGGCTGAAAGAAGTGGACAAGCGCCAGGGATTCCGGGGGCCGACAAAATATCTGAATGAAGCGGATGTGGATGCTTTTTGCAGCAAGGTCGAAGATTCAATCGATTCCATCGTGCTGAAAACCGGCGAAACCTACCAGGGGGTTGTTGTCGGGCTCAATCCTGAACGGGGCGAAGCGCTGGTCAGAGTTGGCGAGCGTAATGGGGTACTTTCCCGGAAAAACATGGCTTGGGGCGGCAAAATCGCCATGACCAACCGCTACGGCAAACCGGAAAAAGGGAACAAGGG
This sequence comes from uncultured Geobacteraceae bacterium, assembly GCA_903852495.1. Classification (GTDB taxonomy): domain Bacteria; phylum Desulfobacterota; class Desulfuromonadia; order Geobacterales; family Pseudopelobacteraceae; genus JACRCG01. Next base: position 11,997 of record CAINRC010000179.1, read on the forward strand.
GCTGACGCTCGGTTCCGTCATCGAAGTTTCGGTGGTATCTCCTGAAGTTAACAAGGAAGGGGCCCAGTTTGCCCTTGACCAGACCCCGGAAGTTCAGGCGGCGCTTGTTTCCATTGACCCGCGCACCGGTGGGATCAAGGCGATGGTCGGAGGGTACGACTTCAAAAAAAGCCAGTTCAACCGTGCGATGCAGGCCAAGAGAAACGCCGGTTCGGCGTTCAAGCCGATCATTTATGCAGCGGCACTGGATAAGGGGCTGACCCCGGCCACGATCATTGAAGACGCGCCGGTCGAATATCCGGATGGTGCCGGCGGAATCTGGAAACCGCAAAACTACGACCACGAGTTCCGGGGCCGCGTTGCCATGCGTGAAGCACTGACCTATTCCATCAACATCGTCAGCGTAAAGATCATGGAACAGATCGGAGCCCAGTACGCGGCAGAATATGCCCAGAAACTCGGGTTCACATCACCGATCCCGGCCAACCTGGCATTGGCGCTGGGGGCGGCTTCCATCTCCCCCTATGAGCTGACCTCGGCATACGCCGTTTTTGCCAACAACGGGATGCTCAATTCCCAGTATTTTATCACCAAGGTAACCGACACCGACGGCACGGTTCTTCAGGAAACACCGCCATCGGTTCCGGTTCCGGTGATTTCGCCCGAAACGGCTTATGTCATAACCAACCTGATGCAGAGCGTCGTTTCCAGCGGCACCGGGCACCGCGCATCCATCATTGGCCGGCCGGTTGCGGGGAAAACCGGCACCACCAATGGCTCCAAGGACGCTTGGTTTGTCGGCTATGTACCGCAGCTGGTGACGGGGGTCTGGGTCGGGTACGATCAGGAGCGTTCTCTGGGGAGCGGGGGAACCGGTGGTCAGGCAGCCGCCCCGATCTGGGGTGACTTCATGCAAAAGGCTATTTTGTCCCTGCCGGCGGAAGAATTTCATGCTCCGGAAAATGTGTCATTTGTGCTGATAAATCCACGCACCGGCAGACTTGCGAGGGAGGGCACCGCCGGAGCAGTAATGGAATGTTTCATCAAAGGGACGGAACCATCATCATACGATTAGAACTATGGTAATTTATGGCTACAGGGGTCGCCTAGGGATTTTTCCGGTGACTCCTGTGGTCTGCTACAGCGAAATATCCTCGGCAATCCCGCTCTTCTGCTGCAAAACCGACTTCAGCTTGTTCCAGTCAACCAATTCAGTAAGCTTCCGTTTTTCCAGCATCACCTTGACTTCAGCGAGGGCGCTGGTGCTCTTGTTATACACGTCACGGTGCGCCTCCAGAAAAACCCGCCCATCCTCCGTCACGGCCAGTTTAACCGGCTTGTAGATTATTTCGCCCCTGGTGTTCACCTTTACCTGCGGGAAAAATCCCTCCATCCGGTCCGGAGAGATCCGGATACAACCGTGGCTGGAAAAGCTGTAAATCGATGCCGGCCTGATTGTACTGTGGATCAGAATCCCGGGAATAGAGATTTTTATCGCATATTTACCAAGCGGGTTTTCCGGTCCCGGAGGGATGGAGAGGATAACCTCCTTCCCCTGCTCCTCCATTTCTGCCTGGATTGAGGGGGGCACCGTCCATGTCGGGTCTTTTAGTTTCGCCGTAACCGTGAACTTCCCTACCGGTGTCTGCCACACATATTTTTCATTTTTCACCACGGAGCCAAGCGCCACGGGCAACGAGGTGATCAGGGCCCCCTGCTGGAAAAAGTACAGCGTCCGGTCCGGGATATTGATGATAATGCCGTCACTAATCTGCTGCGGGATGATTTTGCGGTTATTGTAGGCGAGCTTCTGGCCGATCTTGAGATACGCCTTCCCATCAAGGCCGTTCATACTGCGCAGGTGCTGCTGAGTGACCCCCAATTTGGTAGCCACAAGGCGGAGCGTATCCGCTTTGGCGACCGTATAAACCCCTCTCACGCCCACAAGCCAGCTGGAATCAGGAGCTTTCGTCATGTCATGTTCGGGCACGTCATCAACCGGGGGCTGCGAATCAGGGGGGAGAGTCGGTGCAGGTACTTCAGGCAGGGGAGCAACGTTGGGCAGAGCCAGCTTTGCCTCCAGTATCCGGGACTTCTGCAGTGCCAGCAGGAATTGTATGTCGGCGGCGCCAAGATCATTACTCGCCACATAACCGCGTGCGAGTTCAATTACGGAATCAATGCTTTTCATGTCATCCGGAAACTTTTCTGCGGCATTGCTGCGGTGCAGATTCGAGACCGCCGCTTCAGCATCCTCCCTGACATCGGCAACCGCTGTTGCTGCAAACAGCAGCGAGGCGGTGAGGAGGACGAGCAGCAAACGGAGATACAATGCCGGTTTGTTCATGAAATGTTTCATAGTGACGTTCTTTACCGTATAACCAGCCGACATTGCAAACATATTTTCCCTCCGGCAAAACAACGCCCCCGCTGGAATCTCCACCGGGGGCGTTACTGTCAGACAGGTTTATGCGGCCATACTAGCCAAGAATCGCCTTCATATCAGCCTCGACCGTTGTGATCGGCCCGACGTTGAAGTTCTCCACCAGGAAGTTCAGCACATTCGGTGTGATGAATGCCGGCAGTGTCGGTCCGAGCTTGATGTTCTTGATGCCGAGATGGAACAGGGTCAGCAGAATGACAACCGCTTTCTGCTCGTACCAGGAAAGAATCATCGAAAGCGGCAGATCATTGACGCCGCACTCGAAAGCACCGGCCAGAGCCACGGCAATCTGAATGGCGGAATAGGCATCATTGCACTGACCGATATCCAGAAGACGCGGGATACCGCCGATGTCGCCGAATTCCAGTTTGTTGAAACGGTACTTGCCGCACGCCAGCGTCAGGATAACCGTATCCTGGGGAAGCTTCTCGGCAAATTCCGTATAGTAGTTACGCCCTGACTTGGCGCCGTCACAGCCGCCGATGAGGAAGAAATGTCTGATGGCGCCGGATTTGACCGCAGCGACAATCTTGTCGGCCACGCCCAGTACCGCATTGTGGCCGAAGCCGGTCAGAATTTCCTGACCCGGATTATCCGGCAGGCCGGGAAGCGCCAGTGCCGTATTGATTACGTCCGTAAAATCCCATCCATCAACGTGTTTTACATCCGGCCATGCCACCAGACCCCAGGTGTATAGACGGTCTTTGTAGCTGTCGGACGGCTTCTGGATGCAGTTTGTGTTGAAGATGATTGCGCCGGGGAAGTTGACAAACTCCTTGGCCTGGTCCTGCCACGCGCCGCCGAAGTTGCCGACCAGATGCGTGTATTTCTTCAGACCGGGGTACCCGTGAGCCGGCAGCATTTCGCCGTGAGTGTAGATGTTGATCCCTTTGCCTTCGGTCTGCTTAAGCAGCTCTTCCAGCATCTTCAGGTCGTGGCCGGTGACCAGAATTGCCTTGCCCGCCTTGGTGCCAAGCTGTACCGCAGTCGGAACCGGGTGGCCATAGGCATCGGTGTGGGCGTTGTTCAGCAGCCCCATGACGGTCAGGTTCTGCTTGCCGCACTCCATGGACAGGACGACATAATCCATCAGGCCAAGGTTAGGATCGGTTGTCGCGGCCAGCGCCTTCTGGAAAAACGCCATAACGTCGTCATCGGTTCTGCCGAGGATCATGGCGTGGTCCATATAGGCGGCCATACCCTTCAAGCCGTACATAAGAATCTCGATGACGGAACGGATATCTTCATTGACGTGCTGGGTGTTGATGCCGTGGGCTTCCCCCTGGCTGATCATGCCGGCCAGATCAGCAGCCGGTTTCCAGTCGGCAACAGGGCCGGAAAGCGTTACCGTGGTTGCAGCTTTTGCCTTTTCTTTCAACTGGTAGCAGCGGTTGATCAGTTCCCCGATACGGGCAGCATCAAAATCCACATTCGTAACGGTGGTGAAAAGCCCCTCGATGGTAAAGCGGTCAATCTCGGCGTCACGCCCCAGCTTGTCAGCGTAGAGCGCCAGACTTTTCAGGCCGTACAGCAGGTGATCCTGCAGCGCCGCTATCTCCGGTTTTTTTCCGCATACGCCCGAAATATTACATCCGGTGCCGTTTGCCGCCTGCTCGCATTGATTACAGAACATTTCCATTGTGTTTTCTCCCTTTTGTTGGTTGGTGTACTAAACTCGTGTGGTGAGTTTTTCCTGTATTTGTGATAGAGACAATATATCGCCTTCCGGACAAATTACTTGACGGTTGTCAAAAAAATACTTTTAAAAGGAGAAAACCGATGGCTAAAGTCTTTTTTAGTGACATGCGCACCGGTCACTCGGAAAATCTGTTCGATAAAATCGCCAAACTGCTTGCATTGGCTGGTCTTCCACAGACCGTAGCCGAAGGTGATCTGACGGCGGTCAAAATCCATTTCGGTGAAAAAGGGAACCACACCTACCTGCGTCCGGTCTTTGCCCGGCGGGTGGTGGAGGAGATCAAAAAGCTGGGGGCACTGCCGTTTTTGACCGATTCATCCACACTATACCCCGGCCAGCGCAAGGAAGCAGTTTCCGCCCTGACCTGCGCCATCGAAAACGGCTTCGGCTACTCCTCCGTCGGAGCGCCGCTGGTCATCAGCGACGGCCTGCGCGGCGTCACCGAAACGGAAATTCCCGTTACGGGGGAACTGCTGAAAAAAACATACATCGGCACAGAGATTGTCGAGGCTGACTCCATCGTAACCATGACCCACTTCAAATGCCATGAACTGACCGGTTTCGGCGGCGCCATCAAGAACCTCGGTATGGGGTGCGCCAGCCGCAAGGGGAAAATGGTGCAGCACTCCACCGTGGCACCGAAAGTATCGCAAAAAGGCTGCATCGGCTGCGGCATCTGCCCCAAATCCTGTGCCCACGATGCGATTACCATCACCGCCGGCAAAGCGGCCATCGACCCGCAAAAATGCGCCGGCTGTTCCCGCTGCATAACGGTCTGCCCGGTTACGGCCATCAACATCCAGTGGAACGAAGCCGCCGATCTGGTCATGCGCAAGATGGCCGAATACGCCACCGGCGCGCTGAGCGGAAAAACCGGCAAGGCGATCTACATCAACTTCATCACCCAGGTGTCCCCGGCCTGCGACTGCTACGGCCATTCCGACGCCCCGATCGTCAACGACATCGGCATCTGCGCCTCCACCGACCCGGTAGCCATCGACCAGGCCTGCGCCGATCTGGTCAACGGAGCGCGCGGCAACGAAGGCTCGGCGTTGAAGAGCGGCCACGAACCGGGAGGGGATAAATTCCGCGGCTGCTGGCCGGAAATACCGTGGGAAGTGCAGCTGGAGCATGGTGAGAAAATTGGCCTGGGGACGCGGGAATATGAGCTGGTGAGGGTGTAGCAGGCTGGTTTACGCGCATAGCTATGCGCATTCTTATACGCTTGACTAGCCGCATAATGTGGCATATTATTCACACAATCAACCTATTCGGAGAGAAACATGGCAACCACATCAGCCAAACGTAACATCAACATATCCATTGCAAGCGAGAACGCCGATTTCATCAAGCGTAATGGCACGAATCTGAGCAAAGCAGTTGATGCACTGATTATTGAAATGCGACGGGCAAAGAAACGGGAAGAGTGGGCTACTGAAAATCAGGCTGCGCTGTATGAACGTTGCAAGCTGCTGGAAGCTGAAGGCGGTACAGCTGCTGAGCGGATTTACGGTGTACTTCCCTCACAGAAGACCTGATATGTCCAGATTGGCCCTCTATAAAAACCACCTGAAAGATCTGGCCGACAGCTACCCATATCTGCTGGACATCCAAAGCAACTACATGCAGACGGGGACACGCATTGTCGCCCTGGTTCGCAACAGCGGCAAAATAACCGACATTTCAATCACCACACTCAAATTTTCATACGCTGGAGAGCAGTACTCCGCCAGCGTACTTGATCTACTTACGGTCTCTGAACGGAACCTAAGCAATCCCCTCGCACAGCTTGACCACCTTAAAGCCGCGCTCACCAATGCTGTTGATTTTATATTTGTTGATTGACGAGTAATAAAATGCTGGCCGACTCTGACACCAAACAGATACATGTTCCATTTGGGATATTGACCAGCCCGGACAAATAAAATAAAAAAGCATAAGGGCAAGAAACCGTGAAAGCAGTAATCCAACGTGTTACATCAGCCTCGGTGGCTGTCGAAGAAGAGATTGTCGGCCAAATTGGTCAGGGTATCATGATCCTGCTCGGTGTGGAAAAAGGGGACGACGAAAATAAAGCGGACTGGCTGGTGGACAAAATCTGTGGACTGCGGATTTTTTCCGATGCCGACGGCAAAATGAACCTCTCGGTTCAGGATGTTGGCGGCAGTCTGCTGGTGATTTCCCAGTTCACTCTGGCCGGAAACTGCACCAAAGGGAAACGCCCTTCATTTGACACGGCGGCACCGCCCGACGAAGGGAAACGGCTGTACGAATACTTCGTGGCTGCCGCCAGGCAAACCGGAATACCGGTGGCAACCGGGATATTCCAGGCCGATATGCAGGTGTCGCTGGTTAATGACGGGCCGGTAACATTCAATCTGGAGAAATAACATGGCTACAGAACTCACCCTCGGTTTTTCCCCCTGCCCCAACGACACCTTCATGTTCTACCCGCTGGTGCATGGTCTGGTGGACACCGGAGGACTGGCCTACCGGGAACGGCTGGAAGACGTGGAAACCCTCAACCTGCTGGCGCTTAACGGCACGCTGGATGTCAGCAAGGTGTCATACCACGCCCTGGGACATATCCGCGACGCCTATGCTCTGCTCCGCTCCGGCAGTGCGCTCGGACGTGGTTGCGGGCCGCTGCTGGTGGCGGCTGAAGCGATTGACCCGACAGCCCTGCGCGGCAAAACCATCGCCGTACCGGGACGCTACACCACCGCCCTGCTGCTGCTACAGTTGTTCGATCCGTCACTGGCTAATTTCATCGTCATGCCGTTCAACGAGATTATGGATGCCGTCTTAACCGGCACTGTCGATGCCGGGCTGATCATTCACGAATCCCGCTTCACCTACGCCGGGCTTGGTCTGCATAAGGTGCTCGACCTTGGCGAGTGGTGGGAGGGGGAAACCGGTCTGCCTATCCCGCTTGGCGGCATTGTGGCACGGCGGTCACTGGGTGCGGACACCATCGCGACAATCGAACGTGCTCTGCGGAGCGGCGTCCAGTATGCCCGCAGCCACCCCGGCGAAACGGTCCGCTATATCGGCGAACATTCCCAGGAGATGGACCCGGAAGTATGTGCCGCTCACATTGGCCTGTACGTCAACGATTTTTCAACTGATCTGGGAGATGAGGGAATTCAGGCCATCTCCTGCCTGATGCAGCGCGCCGAACAGGCGGGGATCATTCCGCCGTCGTCTGCGCCGATTTTCGTAACTACCCAGAATTAAAAAAACCCGTCTCACGCCAAGACGCAAAGACGCAAAGAAAGTCAAAAGTTGAAAATACAATCTGATTAGTACTGATCTCCCGCCACATCATATCTCCCTCCCCTTGAAGGGGGAGAACTTGAACAGCAGAAGATCAGTACTAATCAGAAAATACAATGGGTTAACCCCAAAGACTTTGCCTTTTATTACTGTTTTACTTTGCGCCTTTGCGTCTTTGCGTGAGAATGATTTACCGTGAGACTTGAGCAGCTACATACATTTCATCCAAGGAGGAAGTATATGTCAGAACAAAAGGATAAATGGCAGGGACGGTTGGCCCTTTCCACCGCCATCATGGCGGTATTGGCCGCGTTGACAACGCTGTATATGGGGAAATTCTCCTCGCGCGCCATCATGGCCCAGGGGCAGGAGAGCGACCAGTGGGCTTTCTACCAGGCCAAGAGCATCAAGGGGCATACGTTCGAAACGAACAAAACAACATTGGAGCTGCAGTACCTCGCCCAGAAAGGGTTAGCTCCGGAAACAAAAGCTGAATACCAGAAGATCATCCAGAAGTACGGCGACGAGATCAAGCGCTATGATGGAGAGAAAAAAGAGATCAAGGATAAGGCTGAATCCATAGCCAAGGCAAAGCTCAAGGCGCAGGATATGGGGGGGAATTTTGCTTACGCGCTGATTTTCCTGCAGATCGCCCTGATGCTGTCATCCATCGCCAGCCTGACCAAGCGGCACTACCTCTGGTATATCGCTCTGATCTGCAACCTGGGGTGGTTGTTTTTCTTTCTTGATGCCTGGCTGATGTTTTACTGAACCACCGGCGGCACCAGCCGCTTCAGCACACTCTTCGCCATCTCCAGAATCCCCTCGAACGACGTATCCTTCAGGGTACAGACCAGTTTGTAATCCGGGGTGAACTGATATTTTTTCGGTTCACCCCGCATCATGCCGATAATGGTATCAGGCTGGGCCGGTGTGCGCGGATGAAATGAAATGATCACCGCTTTGCCGTCAAAATCGATCTGCCGCACGATCAGAGCCTTCAACAACACCCGCAGTTTCATAATTTCAAACAGGTAGGAGGTCGCCAGCGGATATTTTCCGAAGCGGTCAAGCACCTCGTTCTGCACATCCAGCACATCCTCTTCGTTCTCCGCCTGGGTCAGCTTTTTGTAGATAACCAGCCGCTGGCCGGCATCCTTCACATACGCCTCGGGAATGAAGGCCGGCACCTTGAGGTTGATCTCCGGCTCGACCCGTTCGGCCATCTCTTCTCCCCGCATCCGGCAGATGGTCTCCTCAAGCATCTGATTGTAGAGCTCGAAGCCGATCTCCGTAACCGTGCCCGATTGACGGTTGCCGAGCATATCACCCGCGCCGCGAATTTCCATATCATGGGTGGCGATGCGAAAACCGGCCCCCAGTTCGGAGATTTCCTGCAATACCCTCAACCGTTCACGGGCATCGGAACTGATCGCTCCCTCTCCCGGAATCAGCAGATAGGCATAGCCACGCTGGGTGGAGCGCCCCACCCTTCCCCGCAGCTGGTAAAGCTGTGACAGACCGAACTTGTCGGCATGATCCACAATCAGGGTATTGGCATTGGGGATATCCAGACCCGATTCGATGATGGTGGTGCAGAGCAGCAGATTGGTTTCGCCATGCATGAAGCCAAGCATCACCTTTTCCAGTTCATGCTCCCCCATCTGACCATGCCCCACGGCAATTTTGGCTTCCGGCACCAGTGCCGCCAGCAGTTCCGCCCGTTTGCCGATGGTCTGCACCCGGTTATGAACGAAGAACACCTGTCCCCCACGCCGCAGCTCACGCAGCACCGCCTCCCGGATCAACTCCTCGGAAAAGCGGGATACGATGGTTTTCACCGCCAGGCGGTCAACGGGGGGAGTGTCGATAATCGAAAGGTCGCGAATCCCCATCATGGACATGTAGAGCGTCCGCGGGATCGGCGTTGCGGACAGGGTCATAACATCCACCACCGCCCGGAACGACTTGAGGCGCTCCTTGTCCTTGACCCCGAAGCGCTGTTCCTCGTCGATGATCATAAGGCCGAGGTCCTTGAACGCCACGTCCTTCTGCAGTAGACGATGGGTGCCGATGATAATGTCCACGTTCCCCTTCTTGAGCCGCTCAAGAATATCTTTCTGTTCCTTGGCGCTGCGGAACCGGGAAAGTACCTCCACCGTAACCGGATACTCTTTCAGCCGTTCACGGAAGGTTTCGTAATGTTGCTGGGCCAGGATGGTCGTCGGCACGAGAATGCCGACCTGCTTGCCGTCCAGAGCCGATTTGAAGGCGCCCCGCAGGGCGACCTCGGTTTTACCGTAGCCCACATCACCGCAAATCAGCCGGTCCATCGGTTTGGAATGCTGCATATCGGCCAGCACATCCTGAATGGCGGACAGCTGATCCGGGGTTTCCTCCCAGGCGAACGTCGCTTCAAACTCCCGGTACATATCATCGGGGGGCGAGAAGGAGAACCCTTCGCAGAGTTGCCGCCGGGCATAAATCTCCAGCAGTTCACCGGCCAGTTCCTCGATATTCTTGCGCGCTTTCCCCTTGGATTTTTCCCAGGAAACTCCCCCCAGTTTATCCAGCGCCGGGTGGCTCCCCTCCGGGCCGACATAGCGCTGCACCAGACCAAGGCGGTCCACCGGTAGGAACAGCTTGTCCGAACCGGCGTATTCCAGCAGCAGGAAGTCTCCGGCAACACTCCCGACGCTGATATGCTGCAGCCCCCGGTACAGGCCGATACCGTGATCGATATGCACCATATAATCGCCCGGCTTCAACTCCGCCAGGGAGGCGAGCAGCTGTTTCTTGCGTACTTCCGAGACCCCCCGCCGCCTGACCCGTTTACCGAACAGCTCTTCCTCGGCGATCAGGATCAGACCGGAAAGCGGGAGCTGAAACCCCCGCGAAATATCACCAATGAGGATTTTTATTCCTCCTCCCCCCAGCGGGGGGAGACCCGGCGGGGAGAACGAACCGCCAAAACTCTCTTCACTGATGAAACAGGGGATCTTGTACGGTGCCAGAAGATCCTTGAGCCGTTCCGCCTGCGCCTGCTGGTGGCAGGCAACGGCAATCCGCTCTCCCCCGTCAAGCCAGTGGCGAAGCATTCCGGCCAGCGGCGCCAGGGCGTGGCTGCTCTCCTTGGAAACACTCACCCGGAGTGCGCTGTTTTCCCGGCAGGGAATGGCAACGGTGGTCACTTCCCCCGTACCATCATAGAGGAGTCCGGAGAATTCAATGACTCGCCGCTCGGCGAAAATGGCGTTCAGCTCACCGTCGTTCAGGAACAGTTCCCCCGGTGGAGAGTGGGCAAACCCGGCCGCAGCAGCCTTGGCAGCCCCCGCTTCAACCTCCTCCCCCATGGTGAGACAGGCATAGCTGACCGCTTCCGGGTCAAGCAGGATCAGCGGAGCAGCGGGAGCGTAGTCGAAAATCGTTTCAAGCCCCGGATGGAGCAGCGGCTGGAGAAAATCAATGCCCTGGAAATACACCGTATTCTGCAGATCTTCCAGTATCAGGCGGCGGCGGTTTGCCGGAATATCCAGATCATCGCAGCACTGTTTCAGGCGCGGTGCGAGATCCGCCAGGACCTCCTCGGACAGCAGCAGTTCCCGCGAGGGGAGCAGCACCAACTCCTCGACCGGCTGCAGCGAACGCTGGGTCAGCGGATCAAAGGCCCGCATGGTTTCCGCCGTATCACCAAAAAATTCGATTCTGACCGGCGTCGTCAGGTTGGGAGGAAAAATATCCAGAATCCCCCCCCGCACGGCAAACGTTCCGCGATCCTCCACCAGCGGCACATTGGCGTAGCCCATGCGGAGCAGTCTGGCCAGCAGGTCGTCCCGATCAAAATCTTCACCGGCAAGCAGAAAGCAGGAAGAATCATTCAGGGTTTTGCGTGGGAGCACCCGTTGCAGCGCCGCCGCAACCGGCATGACCGTGATCCGTGACATACGGTTTTGCAGCCGGAAAAGTGTATCCAGACGCGCACCGGTCACATCCGGGTGCGGTGAAGAAGCAGAAAACGGTGCGGCGTCCCAGGCGGGAAAAAGCACCGCGTGCAGATCAGCGCCGGAGAAAAACGCCAGTTCCCGGCAGAATTCCTCTGCCGCTTCCTGGGTCGCGGTGATCACCAGCGGGTTGTCCAGACCGGCTGTAACCAGTTCCGCAACCAGCAGTGCCGACGCCGAACCTTTCAGGCCGGGAACAGCTATGCGCCGTTCGCCACGGCGAAGCGCGGCAATAAGATCAGTTGTTTGGGGAATCAGGGGGGTCATGGGGTCTCGTTTGAGGGTAGCTGTCACTGCGTGCGGAGCCTGGCTTTGAGCCTCGGCTTGCCCTCTTCAACAACAACTCTGAGCACGAAATTTTCAGTACCCAGCTTTGCCGCCAGGAGCGGCCGCTGTTTTTCTATGCTCGCGGCAAGCATGTCACGGGTGATCTTGTCAACCGGGAGATTACATGCTTCGCGCGCTTCCCGGAACTCATGGACAAGCCGGTCAAGATCCAGATCAGCTGCTGCAGGCGCTGCTTCCGGCTCTTTTCTTTCCGGCCGCTCTTTCTGGCGCAGGTGAAGATCGCTGATAAAGCGGTCCCGGGCATAGCGCCCCTCCTCCATCAGCCTCAGAGTCCGGTTCCAATGTTCACGATAGGTGACAAAACGTGCCGTCAGCATATTGAAACGATGCTTGTACATGGTATTATGTATTGGTATGCCGCTGCAGCGGCGCACTATTTTTTCCACCTCGGCAAACAGCAGAAGCGGCTCCCGCTTTTCCAGGCCGATAAAGTACTGCTCGTAGCGGGTGATCAGCTCGTTCAGTTTTTTTTCAAGGAGAATGACATCTTCTGCAATAGCCATGGTCAATCCTGTATCCTGTCCGGGGAGGTCCATGTACAAAACGTGCTGTACTATAGCCAAACCGGTGGATAAGTAAAGATCAAAAAGAACGGCTATGACGGCGTAACAGCGCTAATCTCTTGACGCTACGGGCTCCAATCGCATAAAGTGTCCCGGCGTATTTTGCACATTTTTCTAATGGAGTTGCCCCCTATGGAATCTCTCGCTTCTGTTGTACTGGCCGCCGGAAAAGGTACCCGCATGAAATCCGGCCTGATTAAAGTCCTGCACCCCATTGCCGGGCTGCCGATGATCGCCTGGCCGGTGGCAGCGGCCCGTGACGCCGGTTCCGGCCCGATCGTGCTGGTGATCGGACACCAGGCCACTGCGGTGCAGGGCGTTTTTCGCGGCGACGCTGATATCCGCTGCGCCATGCAGGAAGAACAGCTCGGTACCGGTCACGCCGTTGCCTGTGCCCTGGAGGCGCTCCACGGCTTTCGCGGCACGGTGCTCATACTGTGCGGCGACACCCCGCTACTCCGCGCGGAAACATTGAAAAGTATGCTGGCGCTTCATCGCGGCAGCCAGGCAGCGGTTACCGTGCTGACCGCCGTAATGGAGGACCCCTCTGGTTATGGCCGCGTCGTGCGGGATGCTTCCGGCCGGGTTGCCCGCATTGTCGAGCAGAAGGATGCTGACCCGGAAGAGCAGAAGATCCGCGAGATCAACAGCGGCATCTACTGCATGGATTCCGGCTTCCTGTTCGGCAACATCAAGGGGCTCGGCAACGACAATGCCCAGGGGGAATATTATCTGACCGATCTGCTGGCCATTGCCGTCCACCAGGGATTAACGTGCCTGGCCCTTCAGGCCGGAGACGCCGTCGAAATCATGGGGGTGAACGACCGGAGCCAGCTTGCCGAAGCCGGCCGGGTTCTGCGCCGCCGCATCAACCGCGAACATATGTTGAACGGCGTCACCATCACCGACCCTGATACCACCTATATCGACCACGGTGTCACCATCGGTGCCGACACAACCATCCACCCCGGCTGCCACCTCAGTAACGGCACGATCATCGGTGACGGCTGCGAAATCGAGGGGTGCGTCAGCATCTCCGGCTGCCGCATCGGCGATGACTGCCATATCAAGGCGGCATCGGTTCTGGAGGATTCCGAACTGGGCGAGGACGTGGCGGTCGGCCCCATGGCGCATCTCCGTCCCGGTACGCGACTTGGCAACAAAGTCAAGATCGGCAATTTCGTCGAAACAAAGAAAATCACCATGGGCGAAGGCTCCAAGGCCTCCCACCTGACCTATCTGGGTGACGCCGAAATCGGCCGCGATGTGAATATCGGCTGCGGCACGATCACCTGTAACTATGACGGCGTCAACAAGCACCGCACGGTGATCGGCGATGACGTGTTCATCGGCAGCGACGTGCAGCTGGTGGCGCCGGTCAGTGTAGGGCGCAACTCGCTGGTGGCGGCCGGCACCACTGTCACCAAAGATGTCCCGCCAGATTCGCTGGCCCTGTCCCGCGTTCCGCAGGTCAACAAGGAAGGCTGGCGTCTGAAGAAGAAAACGTGACCGATTCACCCTGCCACAGTTCCCTCTACCTGCCGTTTGAGTGCGAGATCGTTTCCGTTACTGACCTGACCCCCGGCGAAAAGCTGTTCAGAGTGCGCCGGAAAGATGGTGCACCTCTCGGCCATCTTCCCGGCCAATTCGTGCAGCTTTCCCTGCTGGGGTATGGCGAAGCGCCTATTTCGGTGGCGTCGTCACCGACCCGTGACGGACTCTTCGAACTCGGGGTGCGGAGGGCCGGGACTCTCACCGGTGCCCTGCACCGTATGAATGCCGGTGACACCATCGGCATTCGCGGCCCTTTCGGCCGCCCCTTTGATCTGCCGCGACTGCGCGGTCAGGATCTTGTACTCATTTCCGGCGGCTGCGGACTGGCGCCGATGCGCTCGCTGATCCAGTATTGCGAAGACCGGCCGGACGAGTTCGGCACCATTGCCATCCTTTACGGCGCAAAAAACCGGGCAAACACTCTCTTTAAAGAGGATCTCGCCGCCTGGCAGTCCTCGGCCCGCTTCGCCTGCAGCCTGACGGTGGACAACAGCAGCGACGACCAGTGCTACAGCGGCAACGTCGGTCTGATTACCGCCCTCATCCCCCCGCTCGCCTTTGTTCCGGAAAAAACCATAGCCGTTATCGTCGGACCGCCCCCCATGTACCGCGCCGTTATAGACGAACTGAAAAAATTGCGGCTCCCTGCCGGGCGGATTGTGCTCTCCCTGGAGCGACAGATGCGCTGCGGAGTCGGCAAATGCGGCCACTGCACCATCGAGCACCTGTACTGCTGCCAGGACGGACCGGTGTTCTGGCTCAACGAGATTGAGCATCTGCGGGGGGCGGTATGAAACGGACCCTGACCGTCTGCCCGTACTGCGGTACCGGCTGTATGTTTTATCTGGTCAGCGACGGGGGGAAACTGGTCGGCGTGGAACCGAGCGTCACCCATCCGGTCAGTCGCGGCGGCCTCTGCGTCAAGGGGTGGAACGCCTTCGCGTTCGTCCATCATCCGGAACGGCTGACGACTCCGCTGGTGCGCCGTGACGGAGTTTTGCAGCCCGCCTCCTGGGATGAAGCGCTGGACCTGGTGGTGACGGGGCTACAGGCGGTGCAGGAAAAACATGGCAGCGATGCGGTCATGTTTGCCTCCTCTGCCAAAGCGACCAACGAGGAAAATTACCTGCTGATGAAGCTGGCGCGGGCGGTGTTCGGCACCAACAACATCGACCACTGCGCCCGCCTCTGCCACTCCTCCACCGTCACCGGCCTTGCCGAAACCTTCGGTTCCGGGGCGATGACCAACTCCATCTCCTGCATCGACGAAACCGACGTCATCCTGGTCATCGGTTCCAACACCACGGAGCAGCATCCCCTCATCGGCAGCCGGATTCTCAACGCCGTCCAGAACGGTACCGGTCTGATCGTAGCCGATAACCGCCGCATCCGTCTCGCCCGGCACGCCGCACTGCACCTGCGCCACAAGAACGGCAGCGATGTTGCCCTGCTGAACGGGATCATGCACGTCATTATCGCCGAAGGGCTGGTCGATGAGGAGTTTGTCGCCACCCGCACCGAAAATTATGCCGCACAGGCGGCTGCCGTGGCCGAATGGACGCCGGAAAAAGCCGCTGCCGCCACCGGCCTGGAAGCCGGTGAAATCGTAGCGGCGGCACGCCTTTTTGCCGGTGCCAAGCGGGCCATGATCCTCTACTCCATGGGGATCACCCAGCACAGTCACGGAGTTGACAACGTTCGCTGCGTCGCCGCCCTGGCGATGCTGACCGGCAACGTGGGGCGACCCGGAACCGGTGTCAATCCGCTGCGCGGCCAGAACAACGTCCAGGGGGGATGCGACATGGGTGCTCTCCCCGATCTTTACAGTGGCTACCAAAAGGTGGCAGACCCACTGGTGCGCGACAGGTTCGCCCGTGCATGGGGAGTCCCCTCGCTCCCCGCAGCGCCGGGACTGCCGCTGACACGGGCCATGAATGCCGCTTCGGAAGGCCGCCTGCAGGCACTGTTCGTCATGGGGGAGAACCCGATGCTTTCCGACCCGGATCAGGGACACGCCCGGAAAGTCCTGGAGGGTCTTGAACTGTTGGTGGTGCAGGATATCTTCCTCACCGAGACCGCCGCCCTGGCCGACATCGTGCTCCCCGCCGCCTGCTACGCCGAAAAAGAGGGCACCTTCACCAACACCGAGCGGCGGGTACAGCGTGCCCGCAAGGCGGTGGAGTCGCCCGGCACGGCCCGTGCCGACTGGGAAATCATCTGTGACATCGCCCTGCGCGCCGGCTACCGGGGTATGTGCTACCATGATCCGCGTGAGGTAATGGATGAAATCGCTTCCCTCACGCCGCTCTACGGCGGCATCGCGTATGACCGCCTCGACCCGCACGGCCTGCAGTGGCCCTGCCCCGACCGGAATCACCCCGGCACACCGCTGCTCCATCTGGAACATTTTACCCGGGGCCTGGGGCACTTCAGCCCGGCCAGGTACCGTCTTCCGGCCGAACTCCCCGACGACCGCTACCCCTTTGTGCTCACCACCGGCCGCACCTATTTCCACTGGCATACCGGCAGCATGACCCGTCGCAGCCATCTTCTGGACCGGGAGGAACCCCGCTCCTTTATCGAGATCCATCCGGACGATGCCGCCCGGCTCGGGGTACGCGACCACGACCGGCTGCAGGTCGCCAGCCGCCGGGGCGAAGTGCAGACAGAGGCGCGGGTCACCACCATGGTGGTTCCCGGCGTGCTGTTCATGCCGTTCCACTTTGCCGAGGGGGCTGCCAACGCCCTTACCAACAATGCCCTTGACCCGGAATCATCCATTCCGGAATTCAAGGTCTGCGCGGTACGGGTAGAGAGGGTGCCATGAAAATCCTGCACCCGGCCCAGTTGAACAATTTTATTGAGCGCCTTGCCAAAGCGTGGGAGGTGCGCCTGCCGGTTCTGCTTCCGGACGGCACCCGCGTCATCGGTTCACCCGGCGACGGCCCCCCCGCCCTCCATGGCGGTGCTGTCATGGGCAAGCCGACCTCGGCTTTTTTCCCGCACCACGGGACGCTGTTCACCTCCGACGGCGGAAAGCTGGAGGGACCGCAGAATCCGGATCTTCCCCTTTTTGTGCTCGGTTTCACCCCCCGTGACCTGGCCTGTCTCCGCTTCATCGACCGTTTTTTTGCCGACGGTCTCTGTGACGACGTCTATTTTCGCCGACGCAACAACGCCTTGGTAGCGGGGCTATCCGGCCTCTGCGGCCCGGGCGGGATCATGATACCCCCTGCCGGCGGCGGTTGTGATCTGGAATTTTTCTGCGACGGATCCTGCTGGCTGGTGATTCCATACAGCGACGGAGGGAGAGAGGTTAGTGCGGGGCTGTCGGACCCTGCCCTGCCGACGTCAGTGGAACTGTTCCGGCAGGCTGCCCTGTCCCAGCCGGACGAGCAGGAAGAACTGCTCCGGCGCGCCTCGGAACTTCTGCGGGCCGACAGGGTCCCGGACCATTTCTGGGCGGAGATCGGCGACCGCTGCATCGCCTGCACCGGCTGCAACCTGGCCTGTCCCACCTGCACCTGCTTCGGGGTGCAGGATTGGCGTTCTGCCCAAAAGACCGAACGGAGCCGTATGTGGGACTCCTGCCAGTTGGACGGTTTCATGCGTGAGGCAAGCGGCCACAACCCCCTGGGGAGCGAAGCGCTGCGCAGCCGGCGACGCATCCACCACAAACTGGCCGCCGACCCGGAAAAATGGGGAGAGATCAGCTGTTTCCTCTGCGGCCGCTGCGACGCCGTATGTCCCACCGGCATCGGCATGGTTGCCGTGGCGCGGGAGATGGTGGCTCGTTTCGGGTGATGCGGGATTCTAATCAGCTCTGGGTCTGCCTGTTTTTGCCGTTATTCGGGGCTATCCCGGTTGTTATAATTATGGTATTTGCCGCGTTTATTGAAGTATAGTGCGGCGGTTAATCGACGGAGAAATATTGCCTGTTTGTGAGCGAGAAGGATATGGGGCAGAGTCAGAGTCAAAGTCAAAGTCAAAGTCAAAACCAACCCCCCTCAATCCCCCCTTATCAGGGGGGAGGCTTTAAAAGCTCCTCCCCTGACAAGGGGAGGCGGGGGAGGGGTTTGCCTTTGACTGCTGAAGTGGGGTATGCCTTTGACTCTGCCTTTCTCCCCTACACCAAAACCCTCACCGCCCTTGCTCGTGAAAACCGCAGTAATCCCACAAAAG
Source organism: uncultured Geobacteraceae bacterium (assembly GCA_903852495.1). Lineage (GTDB taxonomy): Bacteria > Desulfobacterota > Desulfuromonadia > Geobacterales > Pseudopelobacteraceae > JACRCG01. The sequence goes on from CAINRC010000179.1 coordinate 30,063, forward strand.
CCGAAACAAAAATCTGGCGGGAAATCCTTCGCATGACGCAGTTTGCACAATACAAATTCCTCCGGCAGAAGCCGATTGGTGGATATATAGTGGACTTCTACTGCTCTGAATTACGGGTAGTTACAGAAATCGACGGCGGCAGCCACGCCGGCACTATCAGCCACCAGATAGCGCTGGAAAAGTCAGCACAGGAGTACGACAGCTACCGTGAGGCGCAACGCAAAATTCAGCGGGAAGAAAACCTTACCGAGCTGGAGCATGACATTGTACAGCTACATCCCGGCAGAAAAACTAACATTACTTTAGACACTTAAACCTGATTGAGCACACCATAAGGAATCCTCCATACCCATGGCTCACGATAAAATCATCATCAAAGGCGCCTGCGAACATAATCTCAAGTGCATCGACGTAGAAATACCCCGCGACCGGTTGGTCGTCATCACCGGTCTTTCCGGCTCCGGCAAGTCCACCCTGGCGTTTGACACGATCTACGCCGAAGGGCAGCGGCGCTATGTGGAATCACTTTCGTCATACGCCCGCCAGTTTCTGGAGCAGATGGAAAAACCGGACGTGGAGTCCATCGAAGGACTTTCACCCGCCATCTCCATCGAACAGAAAACCACCAGCAAAAACCCCCGCTCCACCGTCGGCACCGTCACCGAAATTTACGACTACCTGCGCCTGCTGTTCGCACGGGTCGGCCATCCGCACTGCACCTCCTGCGACAAGAAGATCACCTCCCAGACCGTTTCCCAGATGGTGGATCAGATCATGCTCCTTTCTCCGGGATCGAAGCTGACCCTGCTCGCCCCGATGATCCGGGGGAGGAAGGGAGAGTATAAAAAAGAACTCAATCAGCTGCGCAAAGAGGGCTTTACCCGGGTGGTGGTTGACGGAACGGTGCGGGAACTGGCCGATGATATCGAGATGGACAAGAAGAAAAAACATGACATCGATATCGTGGTTGACCGGATTGTCGTGAAGGAGGGGATTCAGCGCCGGCTGGCAGATTCGCTGGAAACCGCCCTGCACCATGCCGAAGGCGTGGTGAAGGTGGAGTCCCGGACACCGACGGACGAGACCGCGACCGCTGGAAAGAAGAAAGAACCGAAACCGCTGCAGATGCTTTTTTCGGAAAAACTGGCCTGTGTTGACTGCGGTCTGTCATACCAGGAAGTCACCCCGCGTCTGTTCTCGTTCAACAATCCCCACGGCGCCTGCCCGGAGTGCACCGGACTCGGCACCCGCATGTATTTTGACGCCGAACTGGTGATCCCCAACCCGGAGCTCTCCCTGCGCGAAGGGGCCATCGCTCCGTGGGAAAAACGCCTTTCCGGCTGGTTTCACCTGATTCTGGATGCCCTGGCCAAAGCGTATTCGTTTGATATTCGCACCCCCTTCAAAGAGCTGCCCGAAGCGGTCCGGGATGTGATTCTGACCGGCTCAAAAGGGGAAAAAATCGAGTTCTGGTGGGAGGAGGACGGCGATCGCCGCCATACGTACCAGAAGGAGTTTGAGGGTGTTCTGAACAACCTGCAGCGGCGCTGGCGCGAAACCGAATCCGATGCGGCACGCGAAGAGCTGGAAAAATACATGAACGTCATGCCCTGCCCGACCTGCCAGGGAGCGCGTCTCCGTCCTGAAGCACTGCATGTGCTGGTGGGGGGGCAGACCATCCGCGACGTGACGGCACTCTCCATCCGCGACTGTCTGCAGTTCTTTGAGCGGCTGTCATTGAGCGACAAGGAGCAGGAGATCGCCCGGCGGATACTGAAGGAAATTCGCGAGCGGCTCTCGTTTCTGGTCAATGTCGGTCTGGACTACCTGTCCCTCGACCGGACCTCCGGCACCCTTTCCGGGGGAGAAGGACAGCGCATCCGCCTGGCAACCCAGATCGGCTCAAGCCTGGTCGGGGTGCTCTATATCCTTGATGAGCCTTCCATCGGCCTGCATCAGCGGGACAATGCCCGGCTGCTCGGCACCCTCAAGCGGCTGCGCGATCTGGGCAATACCGTGCTGGTAGTGGAACATGACGAAGAAACCATTCTGGAAGCTGACCACCTGATTGATATGGGGCCGGGAGCCGGCGTTCACGGCGGCGAAGTTGTGGCCCAGGGGACACCGGCGGCGGTCATGGGAAATCCCGCGTCACTGACCGGACGCTATCTTTCCGGGGAGCTGTCAATAGCAGTGCCGAAAAAGCGGCGCGTGGGGGATAAGGTGCTTCGCATCATCGGCGCTTCCGAGAATAATCTAAAGAATGTCACCGCCGAAATCCCGCTGGGGGTACTGACCTGCGTAACCGGCGTTTCCGGGTCCGGCAAATCAACCCTGGTGATCGATACCCTGCACAAGGTGCTGGGACAGCGGCTCTACCGGAGCCGGGAAAAGGCGGGTGCCGTCAGGGATGTGCAGGGGATGGAATATCTGGACAAGGTCATTAATATCGATCAGTCCCCCATCGGCCGCACCCCGCGCTCCAATCCGGCCACCTACACCGCCGTTTTCAGCGATATCCGCGATCTGTTCTCCAATCTTCCCGAATCAAGACTGCGCGGCTACAAACCGGGACGCTATTCGTTCAATGTCAAGGGGGGGCGGTGCGAAGCCTGTTCCGGCGACGGCATTATCAAGATTGAAATGCACTTTCTGCCGGATGTGTATGTGGAGTGCGAGGTTTGCAAGGGAGCGCGCTACAACCGCGAAACGCTGGAGGTTCATTTCAAGGGGAAATCCATCGCCGATGTGCTCGACATGACCGTTTCCCAGGCGCTGGAGTTCATGGGTGCCATCCCGCGCATCAAGAACAAGCTGGCCACGCTGGATGAAGTCGGTCTCGGCTATATCAAACTTGGTCAGGCGGCGACGACTTTGTCCGGTGGGGAGGCCCAGCGGGTCAAGCTGGCCAAGGAACTTGCCAAACGCGCCACCGGGCGGACAATCTACATTCTGGACGAACCGACCACCGGCCTGCATTTCCACGATATTGCCAAACTGCTGGAGGTTATCCAGCGGCTGGTGGAAGCCGGCAATACCATCGTGATCATCGAACATAATCTGGATGTTATTAAGACCGCTGACTGGGTCATCGATTTGGGACCGGAAGGGGGCGACCGGGGGGGAGAGATCATCGCGGCCGGAACACCGGAGCAGGTTGCCCGGGTGACACGATCATACACCGGCCAGTACCTGCGGAAGATGCTGTGATGGAGTCTGTTACCGGAGCAGGAGCGGATCTCCCCTTCGACCATGCCAAGTTGCTGGAACTGGCCGCCACCCGCATGCCTTTCGGCAAGTACCGGGGGCGGCGCCTGGTGGATCTGCCGGAACCGTATGTGGTCTGGTTTTACGGGCAGGGCTTCCCGCCCGGAAAACTGGGAGAGATGCTGCATACGGTCTACGAAATCAAGGTCAACGGGCTGGAATACCTGTTTGACCGGCTCTAACCGATCAACCCGCGCAGCAGCGCAAGATTGACCCCATCCATCTCGTCATTGTCCCCTTTTGGCGTTTCCAGAATCTTCGGCACCGCAGCAAAACGGGGATCGTTAAGGATATAGCGAAACGGATTCAGCCCGAGTGTCCCCTGCCCGATATGCTCATGCCGGTCAACCCGTGAGCCGAGTCCCTTTTTGGAATCGTTAAAGTGAAAACATTCCAGCCGCTGCACACCGATCAGACGGTCGAACTGCTCCATGGCATCGCGGTACCCCTGTTCCGTGGCGGTATCGTAACCCGCAGCAAAAGTGTGGCAGGTATCAAAACAGACCCCGAACTTTTCCGGAAAGCGGGAGCCGTAAATGATCGCCCCCAACTCTTCAAACGTCCTTCCCAGATTACTCCCCTGCCCGGCGGTCGTTTCAATCAGCACCTTTCCCTCAAACTGCGGAACCTCTGTGAACAGTTGATCAAACGCCTCAATAACCCGGGCCAGGCCGGTTTGTGGCGGGTCCGCAAGGTGCGAACCGGGATGCATGACCACCTTGGCAATGCCGAGACGGGCGCAGGTTTCCAGCTCATCACGGAATGCCGCAATACTTTTGTCCCGTGTTTCACCCGGCGGAGCCGCCAGATTGATCAGGTAGATATCGTGGGAGATCACCTCACGCAGGCCGGAGACGGCAAATTTCGTACGGAAGAGTGCCGCATCGGCGTCGCTGACCGGCTTACCTTTCCACTGATTGGAGTTGCGGGTGAAAATCTGCAGCACACCGCAACCGGAAGCGACGGCCCGGTCAATGGCGAGGTGCAGACCGCCGGAGATAGACATATGGGCACCGAGATAATCGATCATTTTGACTCCAGTTCAATATGGCTACCGTAAAAGTGGACATCCACCTCGTCGCCGGCGGCATAGCTGCCGTTTGCAGCGGGGAGCACGGCAAGCGCCTGTGCATCCACCATGGTTTTCAGGATGGCGGTCTGCTGATTGCCGGCTGAGGTTGCGTACCACCGCCCCCCCTCTTTTTCCAGGCGCAGCCGGATGATCTGCACCTTACCCGGTTTTTTCTTCAGCGGCTCCCGCAGCACCGCTTTGAAGAGCGGCCGAAGCACCTGCCGGCGCCCCTGCATCCAGAGCAGAGCGGGGCGGACGAACTCTTCAAAGGTGATCATGGTTGACACCGGATTGCCCGGCAGAGAAAACACCGGGGTGGCACCGTGCAGGGCAAAAGCGGTCGGGCCGCCCGGTTTGATTCCCACCTTCCAGAACAGCTGCTTCGCCCCCAACTCTTCCAGAATATCCCGCACCAGGTCACAGTCACCCGCCGAAACACCAGCGGAGGTAATGAGCGCGTCAGCTTTCAGCCCTTCAGCCATTTTTTCCAGGTGGCTTTCCCGGTTATCCCGGGCGATGCCGATAATGCGGGGAATACAGCCGGCCTCCTGAACAGCAGCAGCCAGTGAAAGCGTATTACTGTTGATGATTTCACCCGGTCCGGGTGTGCGCCCCAGCTCCACCAGCTCATCACCGGTGGATAGGATCGCCACTATGGGCCGGCGGTACACCGGCACCAGCGCCATGCCGAATCCGGCCAGCATATTGATCTCCGGTGGGCGGATAAGCGTGCCGCTCCGGAGGAAGGTGACGCCGGACGCCACATCTTCGGCCCGGAACCGGATATGCTGCCCTTTGGTGACCGGCTCACACAGGGTCACCTCCTGCTGGCCATCGTCGGTTTCCTCCACCGGGACAACCGCATCGCAGCCGGCCGGAGTCGGCGCCCCGGTCATGATCCGCACGGCGCACCCCGCTTCGACTACGACCCCGTCCCCCTTGGCTCCGGCAGGGAGAAAACCGGTTACCCGCAAGCAGCACGGGATGGTTGTACAATCGCCTGACCGCACGGCATAGCCGTCCATGGCCGAATTATCCCACAACGGCAGATCCCAGGGCGCGACCGCATCCTCGGCAAGAACCCTTCCCGCCGCCTCCAGCAGGTGTATCCGTTCTGTACCGACCGGTTCAACAGCGTCCAGTATGGTTGTGCGGGCCTCTTCAAATGAAATCATGCCTGTTCCTCCGGTGAAAAAAATTACCTGATTCGTTCTAATATGCCGCTAAAAGTTATTCACCTCTTGGCAAGCACAAAGTCAAAAGCTAACCCCTCCTGGCCTCCTCTTAGATAAGGGGAGGGACGCATGGGAGTTGAAGCGGTGGTGTATAAAATATGCAAATGCCTTTGCCATTAAGCCCCCCCTCTTAAATTAAGAGGGGGTTGGGGGAGTTATGAGCCTCTTGCGGCGAATTTGAACGAATCAGGAAATATTATGGATAGAATAGCCGTAAGCGTGCAAAAACACAACACGATTGCCAACAGCGCGGCGGCTGGTATAATGAGCCGGCCAGACAACGCTCGAGCTACCGGTTAAACAGATCAGTCGAATCTGATTAGTACTGATCTACCGCTATCCCTTCTCCCTGAGGGAGAAGGTGGCCGAAGGCCGGTTGAGGGGGCAATGATGCTGTACAATCCAGCACTTCCCCCTCTCCCTGCCCTCTCCCTCAGGGAGAGGGAATTATAAGCGGAAGATTCGTTCCACTCAGGTAAATAATTTTCCCAGAATTAACGGAGTCACCCCATGCCGAATTCATCACAACTCACACAGTTTCCCCTGTTCGACAGCCATTTTCACATTATCGACCGGCGCTTCCCGCTGACCCCCAATAACGGCTACCTCCCGGATGATTTCGTCTGCGGTGACTACCGGTCGCAGCTGTCCCGGTATGATCTCCGGGGGGGCGCCGTGGTTTCCGGCTCGTTCCAGGCCTTCGACCAGAGCTATCTGCTGGATGCCCTGAAAACCCTGGGGCCCGGTTTTGTCGGGGTTACCCAGCTTCCGGCAACCACCCCGGACGCTGAAATTCTGGAACTGGACCGGGGCGGTGTACGGGCGGTGCGCTTCAACCTCAAACGGGGCGGTTCGGAAGATGTGCGTCATCTGGACACCATGGCGCGGCGGGTATTTGACCTGGCCGGCTGGCATGTGGAACTGTATGTGGATTCGCGGGATTTGGATGGGTTGTTCAGTACGCTGGCGCACCTCCCGGCGGTCAGTATCGACCACCTGGGGCTGGCGCAGGAAGGTTTTGGAACTCTGCTGAAACTGGCCGAACGGGGCGTGCGGGTCAAGGCAACCGGTTTCGGCAGGGTGGATTTTGATGCGGTGAACGCCCTCAGCATCCTGCACCGGGCCAATCCCCGCGCCCTGATGTTCGGCACCGACCTCCCCTCCACCCGCGCTCCCAGACCGTATCTCGACGATGATTTTCTGCTGGTGGCCGGTGCGCTGGGGGAAGCAGCGGCCCGGGCGGTGTTTTACAACAATGCGGCGGAGTTCTACCGCATCTCGCCGTAACGGCTCCCGTGGAAGTTAGAGATACCTGCCGGCGATCACATCCAGCTTTTTACGCGTTGCGTCGGAAATATACGCCCGATCCGTTATCACGGCATACTGCATGGCACTGCCGCAGGCGCAGCTCCGCTCGCTGCCGATTGCCGCCACCACGTGATTGATGATTTTTTTTGCCATCGCCACATTCTGGTGCATGATTGCAATGATCGCTTCAACGGTCACATCCTCATGGGAGTCGTGCCAGCAGTCGTAGTCAGTGGAAAGGGCAATGATGCCATAGCAGATTTCAGCTTCACGGGCCAGTTTGGCCTCGGTGAGGTTGGTCATGCCGATGACGGATGCTCCCAGTGCCAGATAGGAATAGGATTCGGCACGGGTTGAAAAGGCCGGCCCTTCCATGCAGATATAGGTGCCCCCCTTGTGCGTCGTTGCCCCCGCTTTCTGCGCGGCGGCGAAAAGGATAACGGAAAGTTCGTCGCAGACCGGGTCGGCAAAACCGGCATGGGCAACGATCCCCTCACCGAAAAAGGTGTCCTTCCTGACCCCCTTGGTACGGTCATAAAACTGGTCCGGAATTACGATATGCCCCGGTGCGATGGCGTCTTTCAGGCTCCCCACAGCGGAAACGGAGATGATCCGCTCCACACCGAGCTTTTTCATGCCGTAGATATTGGCGCGATAGTTCACTTCAGACGGGAGCAGGTGGTGGCCGCGACCATGGCGGGGGAGAAACACCAGCTTCACCCCGTTCAGCACGCCGGTAATATACTCATCGGACGGGTCACCAAAAGGGGTTTCGACCCTGATCCGCTCAATATTCTCCAGCCCTTCCATGTGGTACAGGCCGCTGCCGCCGATAACTCCGATCGTTGCTTCACTCATAATGTCCATTCCTTTCGTATGTGGTAGTTTCTATAAACCAAAACCTGCATTTTAAACACTGAGGCACTGAGACACTGAGAAGTCACAAACATTGCAGTACGATTTTCTCTGTGCCTCGGTGTCTCGGTGTTGAACAGTTTTTTAAGACTTTCGTGACCTTTCCACCCGTCTTATAGCAGAGATGAATCTGAACGTGAAGTCTATTCAATTGACAAAACCGGTCTCGTAACCGTAAAGTTGGCACCACTGGAACCTCTATGATCTCTATTGAGAAGCTCAAGCAGCAATTCAAAAAAATACTTTCCCTGGATGCCCACCCCGGCCATATAGCCGCCGGTTTTGCCGTGGGCGTTTTTATCAGCTTTACCCCTTTTTTCGGTCTGCACACACCCCTCGCCATAGGATTAGCTTTCCTTCTCCGCATCAACAAGGTTTCCTGCATCACCGGCGCCTGGGTCAATACGCCGCTGACGGTAGTGCCTGTTCTGGTGGCCAGCTACAATCTGGGGAGGTTCCTGCGGGGCAAACCTGCCAGGGAACTCGCCTTTAACAACCTTGACTGGCACAGCATCCAACCCTACGCCAAGTCCATTCTGCTGGGGAGCTCCATCATAGGGTTCGGGGCGGCAGTTTTATCCTACTTCATCTGCTACTGGCTGATAACGTTTTTCAGGCGCAAGGATGCCGCCCTGCAGGAAATTACGCGGGAGATGGAAGTGGTCGGAGAAGAACTGGAGTAACCGTTAGGACGTTTGTTCCGGTTCCGCCGGGTCAGATATATAGTTCAGCAACATTAAAGCAAAAGGGGGGACGCAATCGCGTTCCCCCTTTTGCTTTTTGCCCTAGTTACCAGACGACGGAAACTCCCGAACTTCCCTACCCAAAGCGGATCAACGCTACCCCCGCCATAATAAACAGCGCCGAAACGAGGCGAATCCTGCCAAACGATTCCTTCAGAAAAAGAATGCCGATCAGCACCCCCATGACGATGCTCACCTGCCGGACCGGTACTGCATAACTGACATTTGACAGGTTGAGGCCGTAGCGGAAGGTCAAAAACGAAGCCATCATGATCGGACCGCTGCAGAGGATCAATCCCCAGTGTTCGCGCAGTTCCTCTCCGATCATGGCACGGTATTTTGGGCGGATCATGTTGAAGGACATGAGAAACAGCATTATCAACACCAGCATATAGGTGAAATAAAGCGGTGAATAGTTCCTGACCCCGCTTTTTTCCGCAATCGAACCGATGGAATAGATGAAGCCGGCCGCCAGGGCATCACGCACCGATGGGCTTTTCAGGTTGCGGAAGGGGCGTATCATTTCGCCGAATGACAACCGTTCCAACTGGATTGAATAGGTGCCGAAAACCACCAGCAGAATACCGCATACGCCCTGAAATGTCAGCCGTTCTCCCAGCAGGACCACACCCCAGATCGGCACATAGATCATGGAGGTCTGACAGAGCGGATACACCACCGAGAGATCCCCCCCCCGATAGGCCCGGCCGTTGAGAAGATGATACAGCACAAAACAGACGGCACCGATGGACACCATCAGCAGGGTATGCAGATCAGGGCGGCGAAACGGTTCCGGCAGCAGCGGGATAGCCAGTGAAAACAGCCCGCCGGAGGCGATAAACATCCACCAGATAAAGACTGTTTTATGGCGGCTGCGTTTGACCAGCAGGTTCCAGAGGGCATGCATGGTTGCCGAAATAATGATGAGGGTGAAGGCAAAGTTACTCATGGGCGCGATTATAACCGAGGTTAGCCGACCTGTCCGGAAAATTATTACACTCAGTAACAATGAACCTGGCCTGAGAGTTTTGTGAAAATTTGTGAATATTTGTGAGTGTGAAAAGTGCCCAAATATTGATAGGTTCTCTACCATAGCTCGCTTTTGATTGTTTGGAGGTCGTAGCGAAGCGGGGTTGATTCCCCCGCTCAGATCAAACGCAGGCATTACATATATTGCTGTACTAAACCAGGATACAGGGAGCACGTCCATGAAAAGGAACACATCGACCACAATGTTTTCGCTCGACACCATTCTTCATCAGCCGCACAGAACCCAGCTCATTGCCTGCCTTCTGGAGCGGAAAGAGGCGTCATTCACAGAACTGAAACTAAATCTGCAGATGACTGACGGCAATCTTGAAGCGCACCTGAAAAAACTGATGTCCGCAAAGTACATCACCAGCCGCAAGAACACGACCGGTACTCGGAAGCAGACCAGCTATCTGCTTACTGAAACGGGGCACGCAGCACTGTTCTGCTACACCAGCACATTGCAGCAACTGCTTGGAGTGCAACTGTTTGATAACAGCGTGGTCGGTTTGTAACCGCCACTACAATGAAGTTTGGCAACAAGAGGAGATTGCAAATGCATAACAAAACCCGAATAAACTGTGCCCTGCTCCTGATGGTTTACCTCCTTATTTCCGCCTGCGGGTCAGGCACTGCAACCAACACAGCAGCGGACAGTCAGGCCGGTGCAACGGCCGTCAGTTCACCTGCCGCCGCAGATGTTTCAGCGGCAGCAGAATCCGCTACTCCATCTGCCGTACCAGCAGCACCTTTAAGTGGGGGGAGCCTGGTTGCATCAGAGCTCATCAGCACACCACTGGCAAAAGATGTCACCGCAACGTTTACATGGATCGGCATCCCGGCCCCCGCCACTTCGTACCGCGTGGCCTGCTACAAACTGACCTACACCACCCCCGACACTTCGAATGCGCTTGTCAATGCATCCGGCCTGGTCTGTCTGCCACAAGGGAAGACCAGTCCAAGCGCGCTTTTAAGTTATCAGCACGGGACAATTTCCCATGGGCTGGAAGCACCGACCAGTGTCATCTCCGAAAATTTCTGGGTCAGTGCGGCGACCGCGTCGCTCGGTTATGTCACCCTCGCCCCCGATTATCTGGGCTATGGCGATTCAAAGACGACGCTCCATCCGTATCTGCACGCCAAAACCCTGTCAGCCGCAGTCGTGAACCTGCTCCGTGCTGCGAAGCTGTTTATGGCGCTCCCCGAAATACACACGACGACCAACGGACAGCTTTTTCTCGCCGGTTATTCGGAAGGGGGCTATGCCACACTGGCTGCTCAAAAAAGGATAGAGCTTGAGCTCGCCTCGGAATTCACTGTGACGGCATCCGAACCGGGAGCGGGACCCTACGACATGACCGGCACCGTGCAGAAGCAGCTGGCAGCCGCCAATCTGAGCGCTCCTGCCGCAGCCGCTTTTCTGGCCACGTCCTATGACATGATATACAACACGCCAAGCCGGATCAGCTATTACTTCACGGCGGCACATGCTGACCAGATGGCGACTCTTTTCTCGGGCAGATACAATGACAGTGCTATCAACACCCTGTTGGGCGTCACCTCATCCAGCCCAAGCATCAGTACCAACAGCCTGTTCAATCAGGCGTTTCTGGACAGCTTCAACGGCAGTGGCGAAACAGCTCTCAAATCGGCCATTGCGGACAACAATCTCTACAACTGGAAACCAACTGCGCCAACAATACTGTTCCATGGACTGAGTGACGACACCGTGCCGTACACCAATACCACCACGGCACTACTGGCAATGCAGGCAAACGGTGCCGCCAATGTCACCGTACATTCGTGTAACGCCGGATCACTGCCGACAACACATGCGAACTGCGGACTGCCGTATCTGGTTGACATGATGAACACCTTCTCAACGATTACCAGCGATCCATACCTGATTGCAATCCCACGCCGCTAGCGACAACGTACCTGAACAGTGGGCACCCATCTGGGGCTGATAGTTATATATCAACCTCAGATGGTTGCTTATCGCCAAATATTGAAGTGATATCAGAAGAATACTCATAATTACTATTGACACTACTCTGCGTAGAATATATTTTTGAAACAATCAAACAAGCAAAGATTCATCACCGTATATTAATTTTTAAGTCAGTTTTCCCGCGCTTTAGGTCAATCCAAATGTCCACCCCGTTGCAACGGTGCAGCAAATTCAAAAACATGGAGGTTGGTCATGAAAAAATGGCATTTATCATTTGCACCAGTATTGGTAATGATCCTTACAAGCTGCGGAGGGAGCGGGGGAAGTGACGGAAGTGGCGGGAACATTGGTGTGATCGTATCGACGGTGCCCGCTCCCGTGGCGAGTTCCTGCTATGACGGCAAGGTCGATAACATTGTGGGGGTCGAAGATCCGTTTTACTCAAATGCCTGGCATCTCAAAAACACAGGACCGAATCAGCCGGTGTCTGCATTCACTAATTATTCTGCCGTCGCCGGTATCGATGCCAACGTTGAAAAAGTGCACCAAGCCGGCAAAGGGTGTACCGGCAAGGGGATAACCATTGCCATCGTTGACTCCGCCATGGAAATTGGCCACGAAGACCTGACAGACAATGTTGTCAAAGACAAATCCTGGAATTTTGACTTCAACACCAACAACCCAAGCCCTACACCGAATCAGGTCAAATTAGATCATGGCACCGGCGTTGCCGGCATTGCTGCAGCACGGGGCTGGAACGGCAAAGGCTCACGAGGGGTCGCCCCTTTCGCATCGTTGGTAGCTTTCTCTAATTTTTCTACAATAACTGATAAAGCAATAGAGGCCAATATAGCGTACCTGAGTTTCGGTGCCAAAGCATGGGCTGACCAGACACAAAGCATCACAGCAGCTTTCGGCGACCGGGCCAATGCCACCAGTATTTTTAATTTCAGCAAAGGTAATGATTACGCTGCGCCGACGACAGTTGAAGACTTAAACTCCGGTGAGCTGGCAGTCAAATATGGCACAACAAATCTTCGGAATCGTCTGGGTGCCATCTATTTTCAGTCGGCTGGCAATGAGTTTTATAGCATGGCTAAAGGTGCTCTGCCCGACAGCACCACAATGGCTGTAAACTGCCCTGACATCCTGGCCGCTGATGCAGCACTTCTGGGGGGCACACTCTCCAATCGTTCCGGTATGACGTGTGGGAGCCCCAACCATGAGCCAACCGGAAAACCATATTTTTATCAAGTGGCGGCGATTCATAATACCGGCAAGGCATCATCCTATTCGAGCGCCGGGGCTGCCAACTGGATAACCGGGTTTGGTGGTGAATATGGTACTGAAGAGCCGGCCATAATCACAACAGATAATAGCTCCTGCACCAGCGGCGCCAACAATACAGCCAACATGAAAGGTTTATATGATCAGTTCCTCGCTCTGATCAGCAGGTTGCTGGCCGATCTGTTTGGCGAGAATCCTAATGACACCGCTTGTAACTACACCGGCACCATGAACGGCACCTCAAGCGCCGCGCCCAGTGTTTCCGGTGTGGCGGCGCTGATGCTGGAAGCAAACCCCAGGCTTACCTGGCAGGATGTTGGCTACATCCTTGCCAAAACCGCACGCAAGGTGGATGCGACAATCTCATCGGGCACCAAAGCGGTGACGTACACCCCCACAGGCGGGACACCCTGGAACCTTGATGAACCCTGGATCACCAATGCGGCAAGCTTCAATTTCCAGAACCGCTACGGCTTTGGTTTGGTGGACGCCAACGAGGCGGTGAAGCTCGCAGTCAGTCACACGGCACCCGCCGGTCGACGTTTAACGGCACTCACCAAAGTCGGAGCAGTGTCCACCACATCACTGACACAGCTGGCCGGCGTTAACTCGTCAACGGTTACGTTCGACAACGCCACCGACATAACCGGGCCGCTGCGTCTGGATTTGGCGCTCACCAACAATACCGGGGTGGCTATCAACATGGGCTTCCTGCAGTTTGAAGTAATGAACACCACAACCAAAACCAAGTCGATCCTGCTCCCCGCTTTTACCTCCTGGTACGCAGGCGGCAAGGACGCAAAATTTAAGCTCAATGACAAGGCTCAGCAAAAATTCCGGCTCCAGACAAACGCCTTTTTCGGAGAGGCGGTCGCAGGAACGTACGAAATCAAGGTCGTTGATTTTTCCGGCGCTTCCGGAGCCGCAGGGAAAACCCTGAACTTCGTGCCAACCCTGACGTCGTTCAGTATATGAGCGCCGCACGATGAAAAAATCACTCGTGATACTTCTCGGCATCGTTCTGGGCATTGTTGTGCTCTGGCGCCTCCTGAATGTTCTACCCGCAAAACCGTCACCCGGAGGAGCGAACCAGAATGTGCAGTCCGGGAGCGCCCCGGCAACTCCAGCCCCCCCGGAGAGCGCCGGTCGTGAGCTTTCCAATATGCCGTTGAAGCCGGAAGTAACTCCCCAGACACCACCGACCGCACCGGCAAAAAACTCTCCCGCCGCCAGTCGTGCCCCGTGGCCCATGCCAAACCTGACCCGGCCGTTGCCGCAACTGCCGGGAGTCCTGATCGGTGACCGAGAATGGAAGATACTTGGCACCAACGACGTTGTTAACGACACGGGTAAGCAGAGCATCCTGGTTCTGCGTGACGAGGTGAGCGGCCAGCTTGCCTACCGCCAGTCCTCTTTGCGCTTTGTGCTGAAGGAGGGGGGAAACTACGAGTCCTTCATTGCTGAACGAAGCCGTGCCAAACGACTCTTTGTCAATATCCTGCATGGCGACATCGCCGTGGATGCCGCAAACATTGGCGCCGAATACACCGCACTGTCTCGCGACCCCAGGGTGGTTACCGTTGATTTTATCCCTCTTGTGGTTCGGGCCAGGCCCAAATAACAAAGACACCACATTTTAAAAACAGGAGAAAAAATGCGTAAAATTATCATTGCCGCCATGGAATAGCTGCACATCCTTCATCCTCTGGCGGGGCGCAAAGGCAAACCTATACACCTCTCCCGTTTTCTCAACAGCACCAGGCACTCTCACAAACCTTCAAAAGAGGCCCAATGAAATCGACCATTATCTCCATCATCCTTCTGCTCAGCCTGTCCTCAGTCAGCTTTGCCGCACAACACGACACCTCGTTCGTCTTTTCTACCATCGAAACCGCACATTTTTCGATCCATTTCCATCAGGGGCTGGAGACCATTGCCCGGAAAGCTGCGGTTATTGCCGAAGATGTGCATGGCAAGCTGAGCAAGGAGTTTGCCTGGGAGCCGGGTGAAAAAACCGAGATGGTGTTGATCGACGACAGCGACTTTGCCAACGGCTATGCTACTGCACTCCCGTACAACGTAATTTACCTCCAGACAGTGCCGCCAAGCCTTTCGTCAACCATCGGCGAATATGACGACTGGTTGAGAACCCTGATCACCCATGAATATGCCCACATTGTCACCCTTGACCCCTCACGGGGATACTGGAAGGGGATACGTAAGGTTTTCGGCAAGACACTGCCGGGGATCGACCCGCTTTCCGAGCTATTGTTTCTCGTCACGGCGCCGCCGAACATTTTTTTACCAACCTGGTGGCATGAAGGGATGGCGACCTGGGCGGAAACGGAGTACACCGGGCGGGGACGCGGCAGAAGCAGCATATACGACACGTTCTTTCGCATGGCGGTTGCCGAAAACAACCTCCCCACCGTCGACCAGATAAACGGTGATGTTCCCGATTGGCCCGGCGGAACACTCCGCTACCTGTACGGCTACAGGCTGCAGCGCTATATCGCCGATACCTACGGGAAAGAGGCGCTCGGGAAGCTGAGCAGCGCACACTCAGGTCGCATGCCGTATTTAATCGGCGCCCCGCCGGAAAAGCTGTTTGGCGGGAAGAACTATCGCGAACTGTATGCCGACATGATCGCCGCACTCAAACAGGAACAGTCCCGGCGCGTGACAGCCCTTTCCTCAACCCCGTTTACACAGGTGCGTACGATTTCAAACCGGGGGGAAGCGCTTGCCAACCCGAGATTTTCCCCCGACGGCAGCCGCATTGCCTTCACCAGAGGTGACTCCCACGACCACAGGTCCGTCGTTATCACTGACAAAAGCGGAAGCAAAACCGTGGCTGAATTCCGGCGCAACAGCTCGGATGGCAGCATCTGCTGGTCACCCGACGGAGGGCGGCTCTTTTTCACCCAAGCCGAGATCCAAAACGGATTTAACGTGTATCAGGACCTGTACGCCTATGATCTGGCACATGATTCCATCACCCGCCTTACCCAGGGCCAGCGCCTGGGAGATGTTGACCTCTCCCCTGACGGCACACGCTTTGCCGCTGTCGTGAGTGGGCAGGGA
>CAINRC010000180.1 GCA_903852495.1 uncultured Geobacteraceae bacterium
GATAAGGTTCTTGTTTTCTCTGTGTCTCTGTGTCTCGGTGTCTCTGTGTTAAACAGCTTTACCCCTCAAGATACCTCAGCACAAACCGCTGGGCCGCTTCAACCGCCCGTGCCAGTTCCCACTTTTTCAGATCACGCTCTTCCACCATGTTGCTGATGCCACGAATTTCCAGACACTCCACCCCGCCGCGCAGACAGACCTGAGCCACCGCCGCACCTTCCATGCTTTCCGCCACCACATTCCAGCGACCGGCAAGCTCGGCGCCGCGCTCTGCAGTGCCGCTGCAGGTTGAAACCGTGGCACAGCGGCCGCTGTGGAGAATCAGGTTCTGGCGTTCAGCCAGCTGCCGCGCTTTTTCCAGGGCACTTCGGGAAAGCGGCAGGATATTGTAGCACTCCTCCCCCTCCTGTCCCACGGAGGGAAGCTTCATGTAGCTCAGGTCACGCCAGCCGGCCGGGATAATCACACCGTCGTCCGCCAGAACCTCTTCGCACGCCGCCACCAGATCACCCACCGCAAGCCCGCTGCCGAGGTACGCCCCGGCACAGCCGGTGTTAATGGCCAACTGCGGCTGAAAGCGCGCAATCATGACAGCGGTCGCTGCCGCCGCGTTAATCTTGCCGACTCCGCCGGCGCAGACGACAACCGGGGTAGAGCCGATGGTTCCTGTAACGTAGTCAAAGCCGCCCGCTGAAAGTTGATGCGGTTGGTGAAGCGTTTGTTGCAGCAGCTCAATCTCCTGCGGCATCGCTGCTATAATTCCAATCGGTTTCATCCCGCTTCCCCCGATACCGCCATCCCGGTTCGCTGCCGAAAGGCGTGCAGATCTTCAATCGTGTCAATGTCCTGCCATTGCGGGAGCAGGGCGGTGGTCCCTCCTGCGCTGTGCACAGCGGCCAGACTCTGTTCAAGCACTGCGCAACTGCTCCAGGATATGCCGGAAAATAGCTGCGGCCAGGGGCGGCAGGCACCAAGCAGGTAATACCCGCCATCCCTGCTCGGCCCGAAGACCACATCGGCCTGCCGCTCTTCCAGCAACCGGAATGCGTCCTGCAGGTAGCGAAGCGGCAGATCGGGAGCATCACTGCCGATGATGCAGCAGACGTCATAGCCCTCCGCAAACATCTCATCAAACGCTCCCGCCATGCGCTGTCCCAGATCGCCCGGAGCCTGACGCCGGGAACTGCACCGGTAGCGCGTCGCAAGATCCGGGAGTGACGCTTCATCACAGTCCCAGTAAACGACCTGCCCGACGCCGCTCAACTCCCCCGCCGTTTTCAGTACAGCCACCAGCATGGCATCATACAACTCTGCAGCGGCACGGTCACCGACCGACGCCGCAAGCCGTGTTTTCACCCTTCCGGGAAGCGGTTCCCGGGCAAAGATTATCAAACCACCGGTCATATCAACCTTCTCGCAGGAACACTGTCAAAGCACCAGTATCTTAGTTATTTCATCCGCTGTGTACACCGGAATCCGGGATTTTTTGAAATCCTTCTGGTTGCGCGTAATTATCGCTTCAGCGCCAACATAACACGCAGCTTCGTGAATTACCGCATCTTCAAAATCGCTGAAATCAGCAGCAAGAGCCGCTTCGAGGACCGGCCTGTTTACCGGGGCCACGTCAAAAATCGTCAGCAGCTTCCTGATTTCCTCCTGTGCCCTTGCTGCGCCAACTGTTTTTGCGGCGAGGTAATATACGGTCGTCACCGTCGAACCGCTCAAACAGCCGATGACCGTTCCGTTTTCCACCTTTGAAAACAGCTCGGCCGCGCTATCAGCGTACGGCTTCCGGTCCAGCAGCAGATCAAGGACAATGTGCGTATCAAGCAGGAGTTTCAAAGGTGCTTTTCCTGAAGATATTTTTTGTAATCATTCTCATCGCAGCTTGATTCGCGCAGCAAACCCCGCAGCGATTGAGTAATCGGCGTTGACAGTGTATTTGATGGGATATTCCGGGAGGTCAGCAGGGTGAAGTAATCAGAAACAATCTGGGATACCGATTTCCCCGCATGTGCGGCATACAATTTTGCCTGTTCGATGAGTTGGTCCTCAAGGCGAAGCGTCAGCTTGGTGTGCATGGTTGTCTCCAAAAACGGCAATGACGTACAGAATTAAATAAAGTGTACGTCATTGATGATTAAATGTCAACAGGGGCAAAACAGCAGTCACCCCCGCCGGTCCAGCTCCACCGCTGCATAGGCCGAATGGTTGTGGATCGACTCGAAATTCTCCGCCTCAACGGAAAACCAGGTGATGTGATCCAGCGCCGCCAGACGCGAATGGGCTTCGCGCACCATGTCTTCCACGAAGCGCGGGTTCTCGTAGGCCTGCTCGGTAACGAATTTTTCATCGGCACGTTTCAGCAGGGAGTAGAGCGGACTTGAACCGCACTGTTCGATCAGTTCCACCAGGTCCTCAATCCAGATGAAATCCTTGTAGCGCACCCGCACGGTCATGATGCTCCGCTGATTGTGAGCACCGAAGCGGGACAGCTCGCGGCTGCAAGGGCAGAGCGAGGTGAGCGGCACTTTGATGCCGAGCACGAAGTCCAGGTCGTTCGTCATGGAGGCGCTGAATTCGCAGGTATATTCCATCAGGCTTTTGGCGCCAGAAACCGGTGCAGCCTTGTCGATGAAATAGGGAAACTGGATTTCCAAATGGGCGCTGTCCGAACCGAGTTTTGCTTTCATCTCTTCAAGAATCGTCTCAAGTTTGTCCAGGGCGATCTGCTCGCGGTATTTGTTGAGGATCTCCACAAAGCGGCTCATGTGGGTACCCTTGAAATGATGCGGCAGATCGACGTACATGTTGATCCGCGCCACGGTATGCTGAAGAGTGCGGTTCTTGTCCATCACCACGATCGGATAGGTGATATCCTTGACGCCGACCTTGGCAATCGGAATACGGCGGCTGTCCGGGCGCTTCTGCATATCCGGCATGGGGGACGGTTCCGGAGTCACTGGTTTCTTTTTCATGGCTTTTTGTCCTGTTTCTCTTCGGCACCGACCGGGGAACGGGGCGAAGCGGGAACGGCGGGCTTCAACTCAATTTCCAGCACCGTGCCGATCTCGTTCCAGATGCCGTCACGCCCCTCTTTGGAAAGAGCCGAAAACGGGAGCAGCATCCCTTTGTCCCGGTTGATCGCTGCTGCGATGATCGTCCGCTGCTTCGCCTGTTCGTTTTTCGACAGTTTGTCGCATTTGGTCAGTACGAGAATAGGGGGAATATTGTACAGTTCCAGCCAGCGCAGCATCTGGAGGTCGCCGTCGGACGGCACCCGGCGGATATCGAGAATCAGTACCACCGCTTTCAGGGATTCGCGCGAGGCAAGGTACGCCTCAATCATCGGTCCCCACTGTTTGCGCAGCGCCGGGGGCGCCTTGGCATAGCCGTATCCCGGTAAATCCACCAGAGTCAGGATGCCGTTGATATCAAAAAAATTGATGAGCTGCGTCCTGCCGGGGGTGGAACTGGTACGCACCAGCCCCTTGCGCCCGGACAGCACGTTGATGAGGGAGGATTTGCCGACATTGGAACGCCCGACAAACGCCACCTCCGGCAGCCCCGGCGGTGGATAATCTTTTGGTTTTGCGGCACTTTTTATAAAATCAGCCTGAAAAACATTCATGGGTACGCTCTCCTTGGAGCCGGCATTATAGTGTTCCACACCGGTCAGATTCAAGCGCTTAATTCCGGAGGTGCATTTAATCATCATTTTTGCAAATAGCTCATGGTGTTCGGTGCAATTTTGTGGTATACGGGAATTGCTGTTATTTATGCACTGACCATGTTTCTTTTTACCTGTTGACAGCGGGTTCCCATGACAGCATTCTTTCCCCACATACCCCGTTCCTCCCGGCACAAACGCTGGTGTTCTTCGTTATCCCTTCTACATACGTATATCCTGTCTACACAGACCGCACCATCCCGTTCCGGTGCCGGTGTACTATCGCCATTTACGGGCACAGCTGCCCGATCATGTACCCACGAGAGGAGTCAAACATGGAAAGCGTGAACGCAAAAGACCGTCATGGCCACACCCCGCTAATCAGTGCATCCAAGGAGGGTCTTAAGGATTTTGTCCAGGACCTGCTGCACCGCGGTGCCGACATCACCGCCAGCAGCGACAAAGGGAAGACAGCCCTGCACTATGCCGCTGCCAACGGACACACGGAAATTGTCAAAATGCTTATTGTAAAAGGGGCTGACGCCAATGTCCGTGACCGCGAAGGGCATACCCCGCTGATGCTGGCCGCCATTTACGGCTGCAACCAGACGGTACAGGCCCTGCTGGACGGCGGCGCCAATCCGTCACTTAAAACTCCGACCGGGAACACCGCCAACCTGTACGCCGAAAACAACAGTCATCCGCTGGCATCCGCACTCCTGAAAAAAGCTGAACGGGCAAAGAGCGGCACCGCCTGAGCATAACCGACAGCGGGTGGGAACATAGAACGCAAACAGGCAAAAAACTCAGTTTTTCGCCTGTTTTTGCATCTATATAAGGACGACCGAAGTACTAATGCACGCACTTCAGCTTTGCCTGACCGGCTTCTTCCTTGCGGGTCGGCAGCATACAGTTTTTCTCATCCACAAAAACCAGCTTCGGCTCATACAGTAGCGCCTCGGCATTCTCCATGGTGACGAAACTGGCGATGATCACCAGATCCTTTGGCGCCACCAGACGGGCGGCCGCCCCGTTCAGACAGATCACCCCGGAGCCCCGCTCCCCTTCAATGGCATAGGTTTCAAGACGGCTGCCGTTGGTGACATTCCAGACCGCCACCTTTTCGTAGGAAATAATATCCGCCGCATCCATCAAATCACGGTCAATGGTAACGCTCCCTTCATAGTGCAGGTCGGCCCCGGTAACGGTGGCACGGTGGATTTTGCTCTTCAGCATGATTCTTTGCATGGTTATAACTCCTCTCCAAATACGGTATTGTCGATCAACCTGGTTTGTCCTATTTTCACCGCCAGCGCCAGCAGGGTACCGGCGTCGGCGACAGTCACATCATTTAGCAGCACTCCGTCACGGCATTCGACGTAATCGATGTGTGCCGCAGCTTCCTGAGCAATAACCGCACACGCCTCCCGTGTCAGAACAGCGGTCGAGCGCTCCCCGGCAGCGAACAGGGTGCGTGCCTTCGTTATGGCGCGGTGCAGGCAGAGGGCACTCTGGCGTTCGGTCGGCGACAGATAGGCGTTGCGCGAGCTCAGCGCCAGACCGTCCGCCTCGCGGATGATCGGCATTCCGACGATCTCCACCGGCAGATTCAGATCGGCGGTCATGCGGCGGATAACCGCCAGCTGCTGATAATCCTTGCAGCCGAACAGCGCCACATCCGGGCGGACGATATTGAACAGTTTGGCCACAACCGTGGCCACGCCGTCAAAGTGTCCCGGGCGACTGGCTCCGCAGAGCGGCAGGGCGATATCCCGCACCGTTACCCCGGTCTGAAACCCCTGGGGATACATCTCCGCAGCTGTCGGGATGAAGACGATGTCCACTCCGCACGCTTCCGCAATCTGGCAGTCACGCTCCATGTTCCGTGGGTAGCGGTCCAGATCTTCATTCTGTCCGAACTGGATCGGGTTGACGAAAATCGAAAGCACCAGCACATCGCCCCGTTTCCGCCCCTCACGCAGCAGTGAAGCATGCCCCTCGTGGAGAAAGCCCATGGTCGGGACGAAGGCAATGCGTCTCCCCTCCCGTTCCGGGGCGATGGCCAGTGCCTGCATATGAATGATACTGTTGATGATTTTCATACTGTTCCTGTTGTTTCTCAGCTGAACGAATGTTCTTTAGTCGGAAACTCTCCGCTCCGCACCTCGGCGACATACTGCGTAACCGCTGCGGAAATGATCGGCCCCAGATCGGCGTACCGCTTGACGAACTTGGGGGAGTACTTTTCGCACAGCCCTAAAATATCGTGGATCACCAAAACCTGGCCGTCACAAGAGGGCCCCGCCCCGATACCGATGGTAGGGATAACCAGTTTAGCGCTGATTTCTGCAGCCAGCGCCGCCGGAATTCCTTCCAGCACAACAGCGAAAGCACCGGCCTCCTGCACGGCCATAGCATCCGTCATGATCCGCTCTGCCTGATCGTCTCTCCCCTGGACCTTATACCCCCCCATGCGATGCACCGACTGGGGCGTCAGGCCGATATGCGCCATAACCGGGATATCAATCGAAGAAACGGCACGGATCACCGGGGCCATGTTGCTTCCCCCCTCAACCTTGACCGCTTCGGCGCCCCCCTCCTTGATCATCCGGCCGCAGTTACGGCAGGCGTCCTCGATGCCGGTCTGGTAGGACATAAACGGCATATCGGCAACCACCAGAGCCTTTGGATCGGCACGTCTGACGGCACGCGTATGATACAGCATCTCCTCCATGGTCACCGGCAGGGTCGTATCATGTCCGGCCACCACCACACCAACGGAATCACCCACCAGTATAATGTCCACCCCCCCGCCATCCACAAGACGCGTAAACGGGAAATCGTAGGAGGTCAGAACCGTAATACGTTCCCCCTTCTGCTTCATCTTCAGAATATCGGGGATGGTCATCTTTTTTCTCATGCGCTTCACTCCAAAAAAAAACGCGCCGGAAGGCGCGTCGTGAACGGACAGAGGTGCATAACGATTACGCCTCTCTGTGGGGTTTTCCCCTTCCGTCCCGGTTCGCTTCCGAATCCGTGCGGTATGTAACGGTTTGAACTGCCCAGTTTGATCAACTCCCGAAAGGGTAGCCGTCATGGCAGGTGCTGCAAAATATCAGAGGCGATATTTTAAATCCACAAAATTATTCCACCCCGGCTCAGATCGGACAGGTCAGGCTTTTCATCTGCTCCAGATCCTTAACGACTTCGGCCCCCTGGGCACGGCGCATCTCCATGTTATCAAACATTTCCGTAACCATACCGCTGACCGACTCCACGTTCCGGCGGATCAGGGTACCATCCTCAACCTGCTGGGATGTGGAAAGCACCATTTCACGGGTCATATCCTTGATCGTTTCAATGGAGCGGGCAATGCTCCTGGTGGCTTTGGCCTGATCCGTCGACCCGGAAAAAATCTGGGAAGTCATGGTACTGATCTCTTCCATGGAATGCGCCACCATCTGCACGCTGGTCACCTGCTCCCTGGTCGCCTGCTTGATTTTTCTGGTCATTTCCAGCGAGCAGTTGGAACTGTCGAAGATCGCCGTCAGCGATGTGCCGGTTGTCTGTCCCAGCTCCACACCCCGCTGCACCAGATCCCTGGTCGCACCGATGTTATTGGCCGCTGTTTGTGACTCGTGCATAATTTCTTCAATGATAGCGGTGATTTCACCGGTGGAATGTCCGGTCTGGAGCGAAAGGGAGCGGATTTCGTCCGCCACGACACCGAAGCTTTTACCGTACTCGCCCGCCTGAGCGGCAATGATGGCGGCGTTCAGGGCCAGCAGATTGGTACGCTTCGTAATGTTGTTGATCACGCTGACGATATTTTCGATGCGGCTGCTGTTCTCGGTGAGCCGCTGAATCGCGTCAAACGACAGGCCGACCGACCGCTTGATCGCGTCAAGAGCGGCAATGGTTTCCGTAACCACGATCCGGCTCTCCTCGGCACGCTCTATCACCTGGCGGGAAACTTCATGGGAAATGGCAGCGTTCTGCTCCACATTGCCGATGGTGCGGTGGATCTCCTCCATGGCCGACACCGACTGATGCACAACCCCGGTCAGATGGTCCAGATTGCGGGTAACCTGCTCAATCGCCACGGAAATCTGGTTGACGGCGGAACTGGTTTCATCAACCGAAGCCATCACCCCCTCGGAAGCAGAGGCAATGGCGGAAGTCCCGTCCGCGACTGAATCCACCCGTTCCCGCAGATTGGCCACGTTTTTGGAATACTGGTCGCGACTTGCCAGCAGAAATTTGAACGAACTCTCCATCTCCGACGTCAGCGTATCAATTGAGGTCAGCAGATTGATGCGGGTAATGGCGGAGGCCACCTGATCAGCAAACAGCATGATCGTATCCACATCAGAATCGTTGAGGGCGCGGTGACTGTTTTTGTTGTCGATGCCGAAAACGCCGACGGCGTCGTTCTTGACGACAATGGGGCAGAGGATAAAACTTTTTGAACGGAGCGGCGGCAGGCGGTTATGGGGGGGCTGCAGATGATACTCTTCGGGATAGCGCGAGATATCGTCAATCAGATACACCTTCCGCTCAATGAAACACTTGGCGATCACGCCGATGCTCGCATCAATCGGCATGGCAACGCTGCTGGAGTCGAACCCCTCCGTGCCGACGGCGGCATGAAAACGGAGCTGCTCCCCCCCCTCGGCCATGAGGATATTGACCCGTTCATAGCCGAGAATGGTGTGCAGCCCCTCGGCACAGAGGAGCAGCACCTCGTTGAGATTAAGCGATTTCTGAATCCTGCTGCTGATCTGGTGGAAATTTTTGATGTTCCGATCCAGCACTTTATAGCGGTTTTCGAAGATTTCCTTCTGCTCGGCAACTTCCTGATGGAGCACGTCAAGCTCTGCGGCCCGCTCACGCAGTTCATCGCCGCTCCTGCCGATCAAGAAACCAAGGATAGCAAGGACAACGGCGGTCCCGCCGCCCATGTAGCAATACATCGCCAGATGCTCGCCATCCTTCGCAATATCCTGCCCCAACTGCTCAAAAACTCCGGGGCCGGGTTCATAATAAAAAAGCAGCCTGACCACCATCCAGCCGACCGGAGCGGCAACGCCGAGCAGGAACCCGAAAACGGCAAACAGCGTGGCATGGTTTGTCACTGCGTGCCCTCTCATTTCGTTCCCCGGCACGGAAATCATGCCTTGCCGGCCGAACCAAGAACCATTTCGTTTTTATGCTTCACCAGTTTTACCAGTTCCTTGCGTGCCTCGCCCAGATATTTGCGTGGATCGAATTCCTTCGGATCCTTGGCAAAATACTCACGAATCTTCGCCGTCACCGCCAGCCTGCCGTCGGAATCAATATTGATCTTGCAGACAGCGCTTGCGGCAGCCCTGCGGAGTTGATCCTCCGAAATGCCGACGGCACCGGCAAGGTTGCCGCCATACTGGTTGATCAACGCTACGTATTCCTGAACTACCGATGACGCACCATGAAGGACGATGGGAAAACCGGGAATCCGTTTTTCGCACTCTTCCAGAATATCGAAACGGAGCGGCGGCACCGGCTGACCGGCTTTGAACTTGAACGCACCGTGGCTGGTGCCGATGGAAATAGCGAGGGAATCAACGCCGGTTCTTTTGACAAACTCCTCCACCTCTTCCGGTTTGGTATAGGTGGAATGTTCGGCGGAAATTTCGTCCTCGATACCGGCCAGAACTCCCAGCTCCGCCTCAACGCTGACACCGAACTGGTGGGCGTACTCAACCACTTTTTTGGCCAGCGCCACATTCTCGTCAAACGGGAGGTGCGAGCCATCGATCATGACCGACGAAAATCCGCTGTCAACACAGGACTTGCACAGCTCAAAGGTATCGCCATGGTCCAGATGCAGGCAGATCGGGATAGCAGAACCGGCTTCGCGTGCCATCTGCACCGCTCCCATCGCCATGCAGCGGAGCATTGTCTCATTCGCGTAGCTGCGTGCCCCTTTGGAAACCTGGATAATAACCGGTGAATTGGTTTCGATACAGGCGGTCACAATGGCCTGCAGCTGTTCGAGGTTATTGAAATTGTAGGCAGGAATGGCATATTTACCGGCCATTGCCTTGCTGAACATTTCTTTCGTGTTGGACAGCCCCAAGTCACTGTAATGAACCTTCTGCTTTTCCATACATTCCTCCCCGAGCGTTATTTTGTGCGGCACGAATATGGTGAAAAACACCGCTTAATCATGCATATCAATACCATGCAAACAGACCATAATCAAGGTGTAAACTGGATTGTAAGGCCCCTGCCTCGTGGGAGCGGCAACAGGAGGAGAACACCCTCTGGCTCCATCTGTACATTTACGATAACACCAATATGTAGGGACGAATGGCATTCGCCCTGTTCTGGCGAAACCGGCAGATCTGCTGCAAACAAAAAATAACCGGACATTCCACAACCGGGCAAATACAAGATTCGCCCCTGCAGGGCAAATCCGTAGGGGCGAATGGCATTCACCCGATCAACGGCACAAAACCCCCTGAATCCCCCTTTTTTAAAGGGGGATTTTTTTGTGGTGTGAGATTCAAAAGCAACCACCCCCCGACCCCCTCCTTGAAAAGAAGGAGGGGGAGCAACCTGTAGGGGCGGGTTTCAAATCCGCCCGATCAGCTATACGCCAAGCTTACCGCTGGCACTGGCAAAAAAACTGTCTGACTGAAAGTGGTCTGTCCCCCAGCGAAGAATATGGGAACATGGTTCTCCGGCAAGTTCCGGCGGCAGATTCTGACCGAGAAAACGAAGCGCCGCAACAAGCAGTTCCCCTTCCCGCCCGGCCACACTCCCCAGTTGCTGTGAAATGAGGTTGTCCCGCTTGCTCAGCTTGACACCGGCCTCGCCGGTTACCAGCGGCAGGTGGCAATACTCCGGTTGGGGAAAACCGAGCAGGCGCTGCAGATAGATCTGGCGCGGCGTTGAAGCGAGCAGATCATCACCCCGCACCACCTGGTTGACGCCTGCCAGGACATCATCCACCACCACCGCCAGTTGATAGGCAAACTCCCCGTCACCCCGTTTCAGGACAAAATCGCCGCAGACTGTAGGGAGTAGTTGACAGTACTCCCCCCTGCGGCGGTCGATGAAGCAGATTTCCCCTTCCGGCACACGCACCCGCCAGGAGCGTACCGGCGAAGGAGCTTTCATCCCCTCCCGGCAACTTCCCGCATACGGCGGGCCGTCATCACCCGGGTGTGGAGCCGAGGCGCTTCCGGCAATTTCCCTGCGGGAGCAACTGCAGGGATACACGACTCCCCCACGCTGCAGCGCGGCGAAGGCCGCTTCATACTCCTCCAGATGCTGACTCTGCCGGGCCACCGCGCCATCCCACAGCAGTCCAAACGATTCCAGCGTCCGCATGATATCGTCCGCCATGCCGGGCTGTTGGCGCCGGCTGTCCAGATCATCAAGGCGCAGCAGCCAGCTGCCGCCTCCCTGTTTCGCCATCAGCCAGCTCCCGACCGCCGTTACCAGCGATCCGATATGGAGCGGTCCGGTGGGTGACGGAGCGAAGCGGCCGACTACCGGTTGGTTGAAAGTGGTGCCCACGGAGCTGGGCCGTCAGGCAGCGAAGCAGCAGCAGTAATCGGTGACAACCGGGACTTTCATCAGAAAAACTGAATTGGCCGGCACGTCGAACGCCTGTCCGCCGCTGATTTTCTTCCAGTTGGACTCCCCTTTAAGCTGCCACTCCAGCTCTCCTGACAGGATTTCCATAATCTCTGCAGCACCGGTGGAAAATTCATACTCGCCGATCTGCATGACTCCGAGGGTTTTCTTGCTGCCGTCGGGGCACAGAACGGTGTGGCTGACGACCTGGCCGCCGAAATAGATGTTGGCCTTCTTGATGACGGTGACGTTGTTCAATTCTGACATGGTTCCTCCCAGGGTGGTTGTGATGTGCAACATAAGAAAAACCCGCAGGATCGCTCCGGCGGGTTTTATAAATCTGGTAATTTACTGGTATGGAATCAGTTGAAGGTGCCCCGGAAAAGGTCGGCTTTCCAGGCGACGGTCGTCTGGCGGGTTGAGGGGGAGACAACCAGATCGGGAATGATTGTCGGGAACGCAACCCTGAAATTGCCGTTTTCAACCTGGGCAAAGGCACGGGCTGACTTGGCCATCCCGTAGGCGGTACCGGCCATGATGCCGGCGCCGGCGCCGTAGGCCATAAAGCTGAAGTTGTCCAACGGTTTTTTCTGGAAAATCATGAAGGCACCGCCGACAAGCGCGCCAATGGCGGCGCCGTAGGCTGCGTCGGTAAATACTTCCCGGAGGGTGTCATCTGCCGCAAAAGAAACAGTCGGGGTGGCAAAAAGCGAAACCAGCATCAGTAGCGCGATTATTTTTCGTATCTGTTTCATAAAGCGGTATCTCCATTACAGTTCAAATATAGTGTGCAGCTTTTTTACCACACATCCGGGCCGTCCGTCAAGCCACTTTTACCACTTCCCCTGACCGGAGCAGGGAGAGCACCAGCGCTTCCTCCTCCGCCCGGTTGTTCACTTCACCATCGAGACGCGCCTGCAGCAATCGCTCCTTGATCCGCCCGAACAGCGGGCCCGGCTCAAGGCCGAGGCGACACAGATCATCTCCATCCAGCAGTGGGGTAACGCCCCGCAACCGGGTGAGATAGAGCGAGACAAAGCGTCTGACCTGCTCGCTGCTGGCCCGTGCGGCAAGGTAGAGAAGCATTTCCGGGCCAAGGGGGCTGAACCAGGCGAACAGTCGGCTGTTGCGCACCCCCGATCCCTGTTTGATCTGCCGCTTGATGGCGGTGAGCGTCGAGAACACCCGGCGGCGCTGGTCGCCCAGACGTGCGGCAAGGCGTCCCGGGACAGCCAGGCGGCGACAGGCTGCGTGGAACTCTTCAGCCGTCAGCCCATCACACAGAGCCAGGAGGTAGACCTGCCACGGCTCGCACCGATCCTCCAGATACAGCAGCCGGAACCACGCCATCACCTGCCCCGCTTCCTGCAGTACCCGCTCCGTAGCCGGTGTGAGTTTGAGCGATGAGTGAATGAACGGGAGAAGCCCCAGGGAGGAGATGCGCCCGATGGCCGCCACCGACTCTTTTTCCCGCATGATCTGCACCAGTTCGTTCAGCAGACGCTCCCCCCCGAGGGTGTCCAGGAGCTGCATCCGCACTGCGCTGCGGATCAGGTTTTCCGTATGGGGAGCGATGTGAAAGCCGAGGCGCTGTTCGAAACGTACCGCCCGGAACAGCCGCGTCGGGTCTTCGACGAACGACAGGTTGTGCAGCACCCTGACCACCCGCTCCTGGATGTCCTGCTGCCCGGCGAAATGATCGGTCAACTGGCCGAACCGGTCGCTGTTGATGCAGAGTGCCAGGGTGTTGACCGTGAAGTCACGCCGGTACAGATCCTGACGGAGCGAGGCCCGCTCCACCGTCGGCAGGGCACCGGGTGATTCGTAATATTCCAGACGGGTGCTGGCCACATCCACTTTACTTCCATTCGCCAGAACCAGCACCGCCGTGCCGAATTTCCGGTGGCTTCGCACCCGGCCGCCGTACCGTCCGGCAAACCATTCGGCGAAGAACACCCCATCCCCCTCCACGGTGACATCAATATCCAGGTTGTCGATGCCGAGCAGCAGATCCCGCACGAAGCCGCCGACCGCATATACCGACAGCCCCAGAGCATCGCCGGCCGTACCGAGCTGCTGTAGAATGTCGCGCGTCCCGGCAGCGAGCCGTTTGCCGAGCAGTCCGGC
This sequence comes from uncultured Geobacteraceae bacterium, assembly GCA_903852495.1. GTDB lineage: Bacteria > Desulfobacterota > Desulfuromonadia > Geobacterales > Pseudopelobacteraceae > JACRCG01. Next base: position 13,424 of record CAINRC010000180.1, read on the forward strand.
AACCGAACGGATCCGGGTTGGCAGATTGAGGGCATCAAGGTCATACAGGGCGCCGGTCTCGCCGCGCCGACCACCATGGCTGTGCCGCATCAGGTCTGTGCGCGTGACCGCCCCGGTCAGCTGCGTGCCGCTGAACACCGGCACAAAACGCCGGTTGCCGGTTACCATGTAAGTCTGGATTTCCGTAAGGGGGGTATCAGGCGTCGCCATGAGGTATTCGGTATGCATGAAGTCTGTCACCGGCGATGAGGCGAGTCCGTGATGCAGCGCTTTTTCCACGGTCCTGCGCGAGATGACGCCGACCATTTGTGCACCGGACATGACCGGCATGGCGTTGCAGTTGTAGCGGGTCAACTGTTCACGGGCCCCGGCAATGCTGAGTGAATCCGGCATGGTCTTGACCGGGGACGACATGATGCTTCCGGCGGTCGCCCCTCCCCGGAGCGATTGCCGCAGCACTGTGTCAAGCCGCCCCAGAACCTGCTTCAGCGTCTGGCTGTGCACAACCGCCGATGCCGCAGTGGCATGGCCTCCCCCCTGAAACTCCTTCATGATTTCACCGGCGTCAACCCCGGGGGTATGACTGCGGGCCACCAGATACACATGGTCCTCCATGGCCACCGCCACAAACAGGGCATCCATATTTTCCATGTCCCGCATCATGTGCGCCAGAGAGGCGATATCCCCGATGTACTGGTCGCTGGAGGCGTGCGCTATGGAGACCAGCACGCCGTTGACCCTGCTGGTCTTGAGGGTTGTCAGCAGCTGTTTCAGCAGCCCCATCTGCGCTCTGGTCAACTCCGGCGTCAGGGCTTCATTGACCACCGCAAGCCGTGCCCCCTGCTCCAGCAGCCACGCCGCCGCCCGGTAATCATCCGGCGTTGTGGAGTTGAACAGCAGGCGGCCGGTGTCTTCATGGATGCCGAGCAGGATCAGGGTCGCCTCTTCGGGAGCGAGGGAGACCCCCTCCGCCATCAACCGGGATACCAGCAGTGTCGAGGCGGAGCCGCAGACGCCGAGAAGGCCGCCGGTCGGGACGATGCTCTCCTCCGTCACCGGATGATGGTCATAGATGTGGATTTCAAGGGAGGGATTTCCGAGAATTTCAGCGAACCGCCCGATACGGGCGGCCTGTTGGCAATCGACAATGATCAGGCGGGTGATTGACAGGAGGTCGATATCTTTGGCGCGGATGAAGTTCGGCAGATATTCCGGGTGCCGTTCGACGAAATCGCGCACCCCCTTTTCCTGTGATCCGGAAAAGGCCGGCAGCGCACCGGGGTAAAGCCTGAGCGCCGCCGTCATGGCGCCCAGGCAGTCGAAGTCAGCATTTGTGTGGGTGGTGATGACGTCCACGGTTAGCGGGTGCTCCCGATTATTTCACGTCACCGATCGGCATCGCCGGCAAGCGCCAGATTTCCTCGTTGTAGTTGCTGATGGTCCGGTCGGTGGAAAACTTGCCGCTGCAGGCACTGTTCATGATGCTCATGCGGGTCCAGCGTTCGCGATCCTGGTACGCCGCCGCCACACGCTGCTGGGCGTCAACGAAACTACGGAAATCGGCGGCCACCATCCAGGGGTCATGGGGCGAGCAGATCGCGTTGATTATCGGGTCAAAGAGTCCGGATTCGAACAGGTTGAAGTGGCCGGAACGGAGCAGCGTCATGACCCGCTGCAGGTCGTCATCGTGACTGATGATCGCGTGCGGATCGTAGTTCCAGCGCAGATCATCAACCTCTTCACTGGTCAGACCGAACATAAAGAAGTTGTCTTCACCTACCTCTTCGCGAATTTCGATGTTTGCCCCGTCCAGCGTGCCGATGGTTACCGCACCGTTCATCATGAATTTCATGTTTCCGGTTCCGGAAGCTTCTTTACCGGCCGTTGACAGCTGTTCCGAAAGGTCGGTGCCGGGGCAGATGATCTCCATGGCGGTGACGCTGTAGTTGGGAAGAAATGCCACCTTGAGGCGGTCGCCGACGTGCGGGTCGGCATTGACTACATCAGCCACGTTATTGACCAGCTTGATGATCAGTTTTGCCATGGCATAACCGGGCGCAGCCTTGCCGCCGATGAGGACGCAGCGGCCGGTCCAGCCCGCCGTATCACCCCGCTTGATCCGGTCGTACAGATGGATAACGTGCAGTATGTTGAGGAGCTGGCGTTTGTATTCATGAATACGCTTGACCTGAACGTCGAAGATCGAAGTGACAGGAAACGTGACGCCGCACTTCGCCTGGACGAGAGCCGCAAGACGCGCCTTGTTTGACTGTTTCACGTCATACCAGTCACGCCGGAATTCAGCATCTTCCACACACCGGGTAATCTGGTTGATCTGCTGCAGGTCGGCCACCCAGTCGGTGCCGATCTTGTCGCTGACCAGACGGCTCAGACCCGGATTAGCATGGGCAATCCAGCGGCGCGGGGTTACCCCGTTGGTTTTGTTGTTGAACTTGTGCGGCCAGAGTTCATAAAAGTCGCGGAACAGCCCCTGGGCAAGAAGCTGCGAATGCAGTGCGGCAACGCCGTTGACGGAGAAACTCCCGACAATCGCCAGGAACGCCATGCGCACCTGGGGCACCGCCCCTTCCTCCACGATGGACATACGTCTCATCCGCTCGTTGTCGCCCGGCCAGCGGAGGGACACTTCCGCCATAAAGCGGGCATTGATTTCCAGAATTATTTCAAGAATCCGGGGGAGGAGCTGGCCGAAAAGCGGCAGCGGCCATTTTTCCAGCGCTTCCGGAAGCAGGGTGTGGTTGGTGTAGGCCATAGTGCGGCAGGTGACCCCCCAGGCCTCTTCCCATCCCATCCCCTGGTCATCCATGAGAATCCGCATCAGTTCAGGTACGGCGCAGCTCGGATGGGTATCGTTCAGCTGGAAGCAGTTATCGGCGGCAAAGCGGGTAAAGTCCCCTTTGTGGACCATAACCCACCGCTCGACCACATCCTGAAGACTGGCGGAAGCGAGGAAGTACTGCTGGCGCAGACGGAGCACCTTGCCGTTTTCACTGGCGTCGTTGGGGTAGAGCACCATGGTGATGTTTTCAGCTTCATTTTTTGTAGCCACCGATTCGGCATAGCCGCCGGCGTTGAATTCGCCCAGGTCAAAGGCGTCGGTGGCGGCCGCTTTCCAGAGCCGCAGGGTGTTGACAGTACCGTTGCGATAGCCGGGGATCGGAATGTCATAGGGGACCGCCAGGACATCACGGCTGTCAACCCAACGGGCACGTGGCTCCCCGTTGTCGGTGCGGTAGTGTTCGCTCCGTCCGCCGAAGCGGACCCGCTGGGTGAATTCCGGGCGCTCCTGTTCCCAGGGGTTGCCGTCCCGCAGCCAGTGATCCGGCTCCTCTATCTGGTTACCGGCCACGATCCGCTGACGGAACATACCGTATTCATAGCGGATGCCATACCCCATGACCGGCAGCTGCAGGGTGGCGCAGCTGTCCAGAAAGCAGGCGGCCAGTCGGCCAAGGCCGCCGTTGCCGAGTCCGGCATCAATTTCAGCGCCGGACAAATCCTCCAGGTTGATACCCAGTTCATGCATCGCCTGGTCAGCCGTGTCGGTGATGCCGAGGTTGAGCATGGCATTGCCGAGGGTACGTCCCATGAGAAACTCCAGCGACAGGTAATAGCCCCGTTTGCACTGGGATTCAACATAGGTGTAGCGGGTCTTCTTCCATCGCTCCATAAGGCGGTCGCGCACGGTCAGGGCCAGCGCTTTGTAATAGTAGTTGATTGAGCGGCTGTATTTGTTCTGGCCGAGGGTATAGGTGAAATAGCGGCGGTAATCCTCAATCAGCGCCGGGGCATCAAGGGACAGCGGCGGGATCTCGGTTAAGCCGGGGGAGTAAATGGAGCGTTTTTTCTTTTGGAGCATGGGTGTTCCCTTTCTTGCAGCACCCGCAGCGGTGCGGATGAGTAGAGTATTGATGACGCAGTGGCGGACAGGCTACACGGTTTTGCCCCAGAAGGCAAATTTGATTGCTGGGGCCGTCCTCAGATCTTCATTTCCCGGAAGCGTTGTACCGCTTCAGGAATGGTTTCCTCCCGGATGTTGCCGAAGGCCAGCCGCAGATATCCTTCAAGGCCGGGGCCGAATACCTCCCCCGGCAGGGAAAGGATGGCGGCTTCATCCACCAGCCGCTTTGCCGCCTGCCGCCCGCTGCAGCCGGTGAACGGATGACGCACCCAGGCGAAGAAGGCTCCGCTGGCCGCCAGGTGAAAGCGGTTGCCCGGCCGGGTGAACTCGGCCCGGAACAGATCGTGGCGACGGCTCATCATCTCCCGGTTGTCCGCAACCCACCGGTCGAGATGCTCCACGCCGAATCTGACGGCGTGCTGGGTGATGCGCGGCTGACAGACCGCCATGCTGTCCTGCGCCTTGAGCGCCTGATGAATGAAATCAGCGGAAGCGACAAGCATTCCGGCCCGGTAACCGGTCAGCGCGTAGGTTTTGCCGAACGAGGCGAGCTGTACAAAATGGTCACCCCACGCCGGGTCGGTAAATAATCCGTGGGGACGGAGCCCCCCCGGAATGAATTCGTTGTAGGTTTCATCGAGAAGGAGGGCGATGCCGTGACGCCGGGCGATATCAAACAGCTCCCGCACCGTATCCGGCGGAACGATGGCTCCGGTCGGGTTGCTGGGGGTGACCACCAGGATCGCCCGGGTTTTGTCAGTGATCAGACGTTCAATCTGGGCCGGGTCGGGAAGTCCGCCCCGGGATTCGACAAACGGCGCGTAGCGCCCCTGAATGCCCAGGATATCCAGCGCCATGGCATGGTCAAAATAATAGGGGGTCTGCACCACAATTTCGTCACCGGCCCGGCAGAGGGTGACCAGTGCCAGCCAGAACGCCTGACTGGCGCCAATGGTGAGACAGACATTGTCAGGCGACAGCGCCGCGCCGTATTTTCTGGCGTAATAGCCGCACAGGGCCGTGCGCACTTCCGGCAACCCCTCGTCCGGAGAATATTTTGACATGAGTGGATCGGCCGGCAGGGTGGCCAGATACGCCGTCATTTCCGGGGCGGGGGGATAGTCCGGCACCGCCTGACACAGGTCGATCAGCTCGCGACCATCGTCCGGACGGTCTGCCAACCAGCGCTTTACCTCGGAAATGGGGGGGAAGTGGACGTTGGCAATAAGCGGCGACAGCAACATACTCATTTCAGCTCTCCTGCAGACAGATGGATTTCGGCCGCAAATATACCAGAATTACACCGCCCCGCACGCACAATTTTCCCCCACAAAATTCATATTTTATATTGACACAACCCTTGACCGACGGTATAAGTTCCATTACCGTGGAAAAAAGTGGAACAATGTGGAAAAAAATACCAAAAAGGCGACCATGTTCAGGGGAATTTTCGAGACAACCGTAGATGCCAAGGGGCGCACCAGTCTGCCCGCCAGATTCCGGGAAATTCTCGCCGGCACCCATGGTGACGAACGCTTTTTCCTGACCAATTCGGTTCCGGTTGATCTGGGCGGCGGCGTGCACAGCTCCGGCCTGCTGATCTTCCCCTACAACGAATGGTTCGTTTTTGAAGAAAACTTCCGCGTCAGCAAAGGATTTACCTCCGAGCAGCGCAAAAGCATCCTCCGGACGATTATTTCTCCGGCCCAGGAGTGCTGCGCCGACAAGCTGGGACGGTTTCTGATCCCGCCGACCTTTCGCAAAAGTGCCGCCCTCGACCGGGAAATCCAGTTCGTCGGCACCATGGACAAGATAGAAATCTGGAGCATGAGCGAGTGGGACAAGGTCCGCGCCCAGGATGTGAAAAACTTCCCGAGCGGCACTGAAGCGGCTGCAGAGCTCGGCCTCTAATGACCGCGTTCCAGCACCTTTCCGTTCTGCCGGATGAGGTTATCGCTTTTCTGCAACCGGCGGACGGCAAGAGTTATCTGGATGGTACGCTGGGAGGGGGAGGCCATGCCGCCCTGATCCTTGAAAAAGCACCGCGCGCGCTGCTGGTCGGCATCGACCGGGACCGCTCCGCACTGGCTGCGGCGGGAGAGCGGTTGGCAACATACGGTGAACAGGTACGGCTGCTGCATGGCGACTTCGCCGATCTCACCGGACTGCTGAACAGCATCGGCGTAACGGCGCTGGACGGTTTCATACTCGACTTGGGCGTTTCATCGCACCAGTTGGATACGAGGGAGCGCGGCTTCAGCTTTCAGCAGGATGCTCCCCTGGATATGCGCATGGACACGAGTGGTGGCGAAACCGCCGCTGACCTGGTCAACGACCTGCCGGAACCGGAACTGGAACGGATTATTGCCGAGTATGGCGAAGAGCGCTGGGCCAAACGGATCGCGGCTTTCATCGTCAGGGAACGGGCAGAGGCCCCGATATCAACCACCTTCCGGCTGGTGGATATCATCAAGGGGGCGGTTCCCAAGGCCAAATGGGACGAGCGGATTCATCCCGCCACCCGCACGTTTCAGGCACTCCGCATTGCGGTGAACAGCGAACTGGAAAGCCTGGAACGGGGGATGCGGGCAGCCCTTGACCTGCTGAAGCCGGGGGGACGAGGGGTGATCATCTCTTTTCATTCTTTGGAAGACCGGATCGTCAAACATGTCTTCCGGGAATTCGCCGAAGGGTGCACCTGCCCGCGCCAACTGCCGATTTGTGTGTGTGGCAGGCAACCCCGGGTGAAGGTTCTGACCGGGCGACCGGTAACGGCAACAGAAGAGGAAACGGGGCACAACCCCCGGGCGCGCAGTGCCAAACTGCGGGCTGTGGAAAAATTGTAACAGGAGCACGTTATGGCACAGGCACGAGTCGATTATTCAAAAGTTGCGTCACCACGGGCGTTTGGCGGATCCGAAGCGGCAACGCACCGGATCGACATTTTCAAGTACCTTATGATCTGCATGGTCGTGTTCACGATTGTTTCCGTCTTTCATGTCTGGTCACGCTTCAAGCTGGTTGACCTCAACCTGCAGATTTCTGAAATAGGCAAACAGGTCACCGAAGCGGGACAGGAGCAGAAACGGCTGAAGCTTGAAGCGGCCTCGCTGAGAGCGCCGGCCCGCGTTGAGGCCATTGCCAAAAATGAACTGGGGATGGCACTGCCGACCGAGCAGCAGATTATCCACGTAAAATGAGGGATGATCGCGAAAAATGGGCACGGATCCGCATCATCACGATCGGCTCTATTTTCGGCCTGATGTTTCTGGGTGTGGTCGCACGCTCATTTTATCTGCAAATCCTCCAGCACGAAACCCTCGTAAAAAAAGCAGACAAACAGCATCAGCACAAGGTTGACCTTACCCCCGCCCGGGGCAGTATCCTTGACCGAAACGGCACCACGCTGGCTGAATCCATCCACATGGATTCCTGTTATGCCGAACCACGCCGCATCAAGGACGTTGATGGCACCGCTGCGGTACTGGCCCCGATTCTGGGCGTGCCGAAAGCCGAACTGGTCGCCAAGCTTTCCGTTAATAAATCATTCACCTGGCTTGAGCGCTGGCTGGCGCCGGAAGTGGCAACGCGGGTCAAAAACATGAAGCTGCCCGGGATAGGCTTTGCCCCGGAATCCAAGCGCTTTTACCCCAACATGGAAATTGCCGCCCATGTGGTCGGCTTTACGGGGCGTGACCCGAACGGCCTTGAGGGGATCGAGCTCAAATACGACAGTACCATCCTGGGCAATACCGGCTACATGATAACGGAGCGGGACGCCCTCGGCAGAAACATCTCGGTCATGAATACGGTCATCAAGGATTCTTCACCAGGCAAGAGCATCGTTCTGACCCTTGACAAAACCATCCAGTTCATTACGGAAAAAGAGTTGGCCAAGGCCGTGGCGGACAGTAACGCCAAGGGGGGCATGGCGCTGGTGATGGAATCGGATACCGGCAAAATCCTGGCCATGGCCAACTACCCGACGTTCAACCCCAATGCCTATTCGCGCTACTCGCTGAACCAGCTGCGCAACCATGTGGTGACAGACAGTTTCGAACCCGGTTCGACCTTCAAGGTTTTTACCATCGCCGCCGCCATTGATGCGGGCGTTATCAATCCCACCGATGTGTACAACTGCGAAAACGGCGTGTACCGGGTCGCCGGCCGGACCATCCATGACGATCATCCGCATTCGCGCCTGACCGTTTCGGAAGTTATAAAATATTCCAGCAATATCGCTTCGGCAAAAATCGGTTTCAAAATGGGAGAAGGAACACTTTCCTCCTATCTGCGTAATTTCGGTTTCGGCGCGCGCACCGGCATTGATCTGCCGGGAGAATCGTCCGGCAGCGTAAAAAAGCATCTGTACGGGATCGACCTTGCGACGATTTCCTTCGGCCAGGGTGTGTCACTTTCCACGATCCAGTTGGCATCAGCACTTTCGTCCATCGCCAACGGAGGCAATCTCATGAGGCCGTATCTGGTTGAGCAGATTCTCGACGATAACGGCAAGCTGGTGCAGAGGTTTGAGCCGCAACTTGTACGACGGGTTATCTCCCCGGATACGGCCCAGAAGGTCACACGGATGATGGAAACGGTCACCGTGGACGGCGGCACCGGTACAAAAGCGGCACTGGAAGGATACCGGGTGGCGGGAAAAACAGGGACAGCCCAGAAGGTCGATCAGGTCACCCACGCCTACTCCCCCTCAAAACGTATCGGCTCTTTCGTTGGTTTTGTCCCCTCCGACAAGCCGAAACTGACCATCGTCGTTATTATCGACGAGCCGCAAGGGATAAAATACGGCGGCATTGTCGCCGCTCCCGCATTCCGGGGCATTGCGCAGAACTCGCTGGCATATTTGAAAATCCAGCCGAACCAGCCGACGGTTGCATCGGCGAAAGCAGCTGCGGCTAAAGCTGCCGCCGTGACGCCGGCAAGGTTACTGGAGGATGAAGACACTCTGGATAACGATGACCAGGAAAGTGCCGCCCTGGGTGAGGCAATGCCGAATTTCAAGGGGATGAGCATTCGCCGGGTCCTGCAGGTGATGGAAAAGCGGGGCATCAACATCAGACTGATTGGCAGCGGGCGCGCCGTGGAACAAAGCCCCAGCCCGGGGCAGCGAATCCGGGGCACCGGAGAAGTCTGGATAAAGTTTACCCCCTCAGCGTAACGCTGAAACCGCCTGCCGGGCACCCGGCAGGTTTTACCGTTTTTTGAGGAGAGCCATGACGCTGGACGAACTGCTCATAACGCTGACCGATTCCGAGATTCACGGCAGCACGGCTGTTTCCATCAGCGCCCTGACCTGTGATTCGCGCATGGTCCGGCCGGGGGTTCTCTTTTTTGCCCTGCGCGGCGTGCAGACCGACGGGCACCGGTATGTTGATCAGGCCGTTGCGGCCGGTGCAGCGGCGGTAGTCCTGGAGGATGCGGCGTTCGCTCCGGCCGGAATCCCCTGGGTGAAGGTCCCGGACGGACGAACCGCCATGGGGCACATGGCGGCACGCTTCAACGGCGACCCGACCGCAACGCTGCCGCTGGTCGGCATTACCGGCACCAACGGTAAAACTACCACCACCTACCTGATTGAAGCGATTCTGGCAGCAGCCGGCCGTCAGGCGGCGGTGCTCGGCACCATCAGTTACCGTTTCGGCACAACAACCATCGGGGCATCCCACACCACCCCGGAGTCGACCGAACTGCAGAGTGCCTTCCGGCAGTTGGCGGATGCCGGGGCCCGGGCGTTCGTGATGGAGGTATCCTCTCACGCCCTGGAGCAGAAACGGGTCGACGGCTGCCACTTTGATGTCGGAATTTTCAGCAATCTTACCCGGGACCACCTGGACTATCACGTCACCATGGAACAGTACCTGGATGCCAAGGCGCGGCTCTTCTCCGAACTGCTCCGCCCTACCCCCGAAAAACCGCGACGACGGGCGGCGGTAAACATGGATGATCCGTACGGAGCTGAAATCGCCCGGCGCAGCGCCTGTCCGGTGGTCACCTTCGGAATCCGTGGCGAGTGTGCTGTCCGCCCGATCAGCGTAGTCTCTTCAGTCAGCGGCATCTCCGCCACTCTGGTGACACCAGCAGGAAATATTGACATTACTTCGCGGCTTTTGGGACGCTTCAACCTGGCCAATATTTTGGCTGCAGTTGCGGCCGGTGTAGCTCTTGATCTCCCGCTGGAGGCGATCAAACACGGCATTGAGAACCACACCACCGTCCCGGGACGCATGGAGCGGGTGGAAAACCGGCGGGGAGTCACCTGCCTCGTGGATTACGCCCACACGGGGGACGCCCTGGAGAATGTCCTTGCTACACTGAAGGAAATTTCCGTCGGAAGAATTATTACCCTGTTCGGCTGCGGAGGCGACCGTGACAACGGCAAACGTCCGATCATGGGGAAAATCGCCGCCGGCATGAGCGATCTGGCAATCGTCACCTCCGACAACCCCCGCACGGAAGAGCCGCTCCCCATTCTGGAGCAGATCAAAAGTGGTATTGTTCCGCTGGGCCTTCGTGAATACGGGACGGCCGAACTAACCGGAGGTTTTACGGAAAAAGGCTTTACGCTTGTGGAAAACCGCCGTGAGGCGATCCGGTTGGCAGCCCGGTTGGCCCGCCCCGGCGACATCCTCCTGCTGGCCGGTAAGGGGCATGAAGATTATCAGATCATCGGCACCACCAAGCACCATTTTGACGACCGCGAAGAAGCGGCGGCAGCACTTGCAGAGGGCTTACTATGATGTTCACGGTCAACGAAATAGCCATCGCCACCGGTGGGCGGATCATCGGCCTTGCCGACGGCGAAATTGACAGCATCTCCACCGATTCGCGGAGCGCCGCTCCGGGACAGCTTTTCGTGCCGCTGCGCGGTGAACGGTTCGACGGCCACTCCTTCATTCAGGATGTTGCCGAACGCGGCGTAACCACCATCCTGGCTGAAGAGCGGTGGCTCAAACAGAATCCCATCCACCAGTCCACCACCTGCATCGCGGTCAAAAACACGCTGCATGCGCTGGGGGATCTGGCCGCCGTCTGGCGGCAACGCTTTGAGCTCCCGATGATCGGCGTGACCGGCAGTAACGGCAAAACGACCGTCAAGGAAATGCTCGGGACGATTCTTGACCTGACCGGCCCCGGGCTTAAAACGTCAGGCAACCTCAACAATCTTATCGGTCTGCCCCAGATGCTGTTCCAACTCCGCCAGGAGCACCGCTGGGCGGTACTGGAAATGGGCATGAGCGAACCGGGCGAGATCGACCGCCTTGCAGCAATCGCCAAACCCTCCGTGGGGATCGTGCTGAACGCACTGCCGGCCCATCTGCAAAGCATGGGGACGGTGGAGGCGGTGGCCGCCGCCAAAGGGGAACTGCTGCATCGCATCAGCGACGGCGGTCTGGCGGTTGTCAACGCCGACGATTCCCGTGTCGCCTCGCTTTCCCAAAACCCGTCCGCCCGCCGTATCAGTTTCGGTATCGACCGGGGAGAAGTACGCGCCCGGGACATCGAGCCGCTCGGGCTGGATGGTCAGCGTTTCCGCCTTGTTACCCCGCACGGCGAAGCAACCGTTCACCTGCAGGCCTGCGGCCGCCACAACGTGTATAATGCCCTGGCCGCCGCCTCTGCGCTTCTGGAAAAAGTCCCCCTGCCGACCATCGTTGCCGGGCTGGAAGCGTTCACCCCGTATCAGGGGCGCTTCCGCATCGAGCGCTTGGGCGGCATCACACTCATTGACGACAGTTACAACGCCAACCCCGCATCCACAAAGGCCGCACTGGAAACCCTGCATCAGATAGCGGCCGAAGGGCACCGTATCGCCGTGCTTGGCGATATGCTGGAACTGGGAGAGCGGGAAAGTGAGGCGCATCGCTGCGTCGGTGCCGTGGCCGGCCGGAATGTGGACCGCCTGTACCTGCTGGGCGAGCTGATGACACAACACACCGCCGAAGGTGCAGTGCTTGCCGAAATGCCGGCCGATGCCGTAATCTGCTGTGCAAGCCATGGCGAAATTGCCGGCCACCTGCACCAGGCTCTGGCTGATGGAGATGTGATTCTGATCAAGGGGTCACGCGGCATGACCATGGAAAAAGTAGCCGCCGAACTGAGAAGCATGATACAGCACGCAAAAGGGGAATAAACCCATGCTCTACCACATCTTTTATCCGCTTGCGTACAACATCAAGCTGTTCAACATATTCAAATACCTGACCTTCCGCACCATTTACGCCATGATCACCGCACTGGTGGTCTGCTTCGTACTCGGCCCCTGGATCATCCGCAAACTGGAATCCCTCCAGGCCCGCCAGGTCATCCGTACCGACGGCCCGGAATCGCACCTGCAGAAACAGGGTACCCCCACCATGGGGGGAGTGATAATCCTGGCGGCCATTGTACTGCCGACCCTGCTCTGGGCCGATCTTACCAACCAGTACATCTGGATCACCCTGTTCATTACCATCGGCTATGGCGTAATCGGCTTTGTCGATGACTACAAGAAGGTGGTCAAAAAGGACACCAAGGGTCTTTCCGCCCGCCAGAAGATGTTCTGGCAGATCCTGCTGGCAAGCGCAGTGGGTGTGTATCTGTTCCTCAAACCGGGCTTCAGCGAAGAGCTCTTCTTCCCGCTGTTCAAAAATTTTCACCCCGACCTCTGGATCTGGTTCATCCCGTTTGCCACGCTGGTCATTGTGGGAGCAAGCAACGCCGTCAACCTGACCGACGGGCTTGACGGCCTCGCCATCGGACCGGTGGCGATCAATGCGGCAACGTATATGCTCTTTTCCTACATCGCCGGCCACGCCACCCTGGCCGCCTATCTCCAGATTCCCCGCGTAGTGGGTGCCGGTGAACTGGCGGTGCTGTGCGGTGCCATGGTCGGAGCGGGACTCGGCTTTCTCTGGTTCAACTCCTATCCTGCCGAAGTATTTATGGGGGATGTGGGATCGCTTTCGCTGGGCGGCACCCTTGGGGTCATCGCCGTACTGACCAAGCAGGAAATTCTGCTGGTGATCGTCGGGGGCATTTTTGTCGTCGAGGCGCTGTCGGTCATCTTCCAGGTCGGTTCCTACAAATACCGGGGCAAGCGGATCTTCCGCATGGCGCCGATTCACCACCATTTTGAGCTAAAGGGAGTGGCGGAGCCGAAAATCATCGTCCGCTTCTGGATCATCAGCATCATCCTGGCGCTGGTGGCCATTTCGACGCTGAAGATGAGGTAATATGCAGATAAAAGATCTACAGGTCCTCGTTGTCGGTCTGGCAAAAACCGGCGTGTCTTGCGCCCGCTTCCTCGCCTCCAGGGGGGCGCGGGTGACCGTCACGGATATGCGGAGCGAAGCGGCTCTTCAGGGGCAACTGGCCGAACTGGCAGGTTTTGATATAGTGCGGGAACTGGAGCGGCATGATGAAGCGACGTTCCTGGCCAGTGATCTGATCGTGGTTTCCCCCGGCGTACCCATGGACCTGCCGCCGCTGGTTGCCGCACAGCGGGCGGGACGCGAAATCGTCAGCGAAATCGAACTGGCATCACGCTGTATCGACGCACCGCTGGCGGCGATTACCGGCACCAACGGCAAGAC
>CAINRC010000181.1 GCA_903852495.1 uncultured Geobacteraceae bacterium
GACGAACTTGACGTAATTGAATGCTTCGAGAACCCCGGGCGTGATCCACGTATGGGTGAAGTAACAAAGCGACAAGCAGCACTTTATGAGGCTATGGGTGTTGTTCCGCCTGCCTCGTTACAATAAACCGGGAATGCAGGAGACAATACAGCGACTCCCGTCACAGTCGATGGTCTCAAGATGATACTTGGCAAGACTTAGACCGTTTATTGTCAGTACTGCAATTTTCGGGTTAATGGTTCTTGAAGCTGCTTCGTGACTGGATAGATCTACATCGAGCCGGAGCGGCTGCAGGTTAAGCACAAAATTGATCGGCTTGTCCTGGTAATAGTCAGTGGTAATCGAGCCCTGAACTATCTGGGCATCGCCGGCCTTGTACGGATTATCCTTACTGACTACCCGGTACTGCAGCTGACAGCGTGTGGTCTGTCCTCCAGTTGACTCACTATCGAACTGAAAAAAACTCAAATCAGCAGCGGTTGATCGGAGTTCGTCATCCAGCGCTTTCTGGCTGTCATAGGCATGAGAGAGAACAGGTGCGGCTGACAAAGCGATACCAAACAGAGCAACCTTAAACACTGAATAAATAGTTAGTTTCATTTTGTTACTCCGCTTCTGATGTTCGAGGGAATCGGATGCTCCTGTACCAGCACCGTAAGGAAAACCCGTTAACGCCTGTATCAACAGCTCAAATCTTACCAAACTCCACGTCATTAAAGTCACCGCTTTGCATTCTTATCCCCGGAGGGTCGTGGAAATAAGCCCAGGCGTTGTAGCGTTCATTTCCCACGCTAACACAGATCTCCCTGCGTTCATAATGACGCGGGTGCCCCTCAAATTTGTCCAGCAGCAACAGCGTGGCGTCATCAACTGAGTATAATTCACCGGTGATTTGGTACCGGTCTTCACTGCTGGTAATATACGGATAGCCGTTTTTCAGATACATGGCATACCTGTCTTCAGATACGCCGACGCCATGACAATACGCATCCTTCAGCAGGTGATGATTGCAATGCGTACTCCGCAGCGTGCCATACACAAAAACCAGGTGATTTGACTCCATAGCAGACCTCCTTGACATGGGTACTATTCGTTTACGGTGCTACTCACGGGCGTATACCGTCTTGATTACGGGAATGAGCCGGTCATCCAGGGACGCCATACTCTCTTTTCCCAATTCCTCCAGTGCCAGCCGCGCTTTGTCCGAATCCGTAATCAGCTCTGCCACATTCAGCCAGAGACAGGTATCGGATACACGATTAAGGTAGTTGACGCCACTGGCGAGGAGGCTCACGGCACCGCCAAAGTTTCCGTTGCGCCAATGGTGGAGGGCGACCGCGATCTGCAGAACCCCCTGGAGCAGGTTACGCACCTCACCTTTTTCGCAGAGCCACAATTCCTCGATGGTTTCATGACAGTCATACCATTCACGGCTGTTAAACTGTCGAACTGCCAGAAGCAACTGGCCCGGGGGTGATTCTTCGCATTTCAGCATGACGCATCCTTCAGTGTGCATACCGGAAAGCACCGGCACGGTTGTATAATCAGCCCCTTAGTGGCCTTTGAGTGCGTAGATTCCCGGCGCGTTTCTCCAGTATCCTTTGTAATCAAGACCGTAGCCAAACAGAAAGCGGTCGCCAACCTCAATACCGGTGAAATCAGCTGTCATACCGGGTGTAACTTTGCGCAAATGGAGTTTTTCCACCAGTGCCGCCATCTTGACCTTCTCTGCGCCCTGCTGATGGCAATATTCAGCAATGGCTGCCAGCGTCACCCCTTCATCCAGGATATCATCCAGCAGCACTACCGTTCTGCCGCGCAGATCAATTTGCGGCCGAACTTTCCAGTCAAGCGCGACTCCGTTGATTTCATGGCCGTAGCGAGTTGCATGGACGTAATCCACCTGGAGCGGAAATACCAGCTTGGTCAGCAACTGCCCGGCAAAGACGAGCCCCCCGTTCATACAGCAGATCAGCACCGGATTGACATCTTTAAGCTCTGCGGTCATCTCATCAGCTATCCGTGCGATAGCAGCAATAACGTCGGCTTCACTGACCAGCAGATCACTTTCTGCCAGAACCCTGCGCGCTTCTTCGCTATTCATGGTTTCTCCTTTAGTTGTGCACATACTACTCGTACGATTCCGCCCGGATCGATGGCGGTGACCGGTTCATCATATTCGCCGGTTTTCCTGAACAACGCGGCAACGTCCTCTGCCTGATTAATACCAACTTCCACCAGCAGCCACCCTCCCGGATTCAGGTGTTTTATCGCTGCAGGGACAAGCTTTCGGTATATCTCAAGGCCGTCACTTCCTCCGTCAAGAGCCGTATAAGGATCATACTCGCGCACTTCCGGGGCGAGGGAATCAATATCTGCAGTGGGGATGTACGGCGGATTTGAAACGATGAGATCAAAACAACGTCCTGCTACCGGTTCAAGTAATGATCCGCACAGAATACTAATCGCCGCACCATGATTATCAGCGTTTTGTTGGGCAACCGACAGAGCGGCTTCAGAGATATCTGTGGCGGTGACAGCCGCCTGCGGCAATAACTTTTGCAACGTGACGGCAATACAGCCGCTTCCGGTACCGATATCAAGAACGGAGCGAGCAGCCGGACACCGGGAGATGGCCTCTGACACCAGTGTTTCCGTATCATGGCGCGGGATCAGAACATCGCTCGTGACGGAAAATTCTCGGCCATAAAATTCCTGACTGCCAAGAATGTGCTGCAGCGGTTCACGCCGGGCTCTCCGCGTAACCATATTCCGATACTCGGTCAATTCCCGCTCGTTCAGCGGCTTATCATACTGGAGATAGAGGCCGACACGGTCAAGCCCGGTAGCAGCACAGAGAAGCCATTCTGCCTCAAGACGAGCGTTTTCGACACCCTTGGAGAGGAGAAAATCCTTTGTCCAGGAAAGCGTTTTCAAGGTTGTCCAGGCTTCTTGCTCTTTCATTGCTGCTCCCGCCGGTGATACTACCACTATTCCTGATAAAGAAAAAGGGCGGTCTCGTCAGGAGGCCGCCCTTTTTCAAACATATGATTCATCTCATTACATCAGTTTGACCGCCGCCTGAGCAAACTGAAGGATGTATGACGGAACGATACCGGGGATCAGCGAACCAGCAACAGCAATCGCTAGAGCAAGAGCAATTGAGGGGGTAACCTGTACCCAATCGAATTCCTCTGTCGGCTCCTTCATGTACATGTACACCATAACGCGCAGGTAGTAGTACACCGATGCAGCACTGTTAAGAACACCGATGATCGCAAGCCAGATATAGCCCTTCTGGATGGCGCCGGAGAAGAGGTAAAACTTACCAATAAAACCGGCTGTCGGCGGCATACCGGCGAGAGAGAACAGGAAGATCGTCATGACAACTGCCAGTAATGGCCGTTTGAAGCCAAGTCCGGCGAAGTCAGAAACATTTCCGTTTGTTTCACCTTTTTTGGCGACGAGAATAATAATTGCGAAGGCACCGATGTTCATAAATGCGTAGGAAAGCATATAGAACAAAATACCTGCTGTACCGGTACCATTTCCCGCCGCAAAGCCGACCAGCGCGTAGCCAGCGTGTGCGATTGACGAATATGCCAGAACACGTTTGATGTTGTCCTGACGAAGAGCAGTTATGTTACCAACCGTCATGGTCAATACTGCCAGAACCCAGAGTACCTGGCTCCATTCAACCTGAAGTGTCGGGAGAGCAACCAAAAAGAGGCGAAGGAGGGCAGCAAAACCTGCTGCTTTAGGCCCGGCTGACATGAAAGCGGTCATGGGGGTCGGTGCGCCTTCATATACATCCGGTGTCCACATATGGAACGGTGCTGCTGCAATTTTGAATGCAAATCCTGTCATCATGAGCAGCATACCTGCTACCAGCATGATATTAGCGGAAGGCAGTGTCATCTGGCCAACTATTGCAGCTATTTTGTAAAGACGAGTTGTTCCGGTGGCACCATAGATGAGCGCCATACCGTAAAGCAGGAAGCCGGTTGAAAATGCCCCAAGCAGAAAATATTTGAGGCCGGCTTCATTGGATTTTTTGTTGGCCCTGTTAAATCCGGCAAGGACATAAAGGGACACGGACATGACTTCAAGACCGAGGAAGATCGTCATGAGATCTGTGCCTGATGCCATCAGCATCATACCGACAACCGTAAACAGGATCAGCGGATATAATTCGCCATGGTTGCATCCTTCGCGCTCCATGTACTTGTCAGAAATGAGTACTGTCAAGCCGGCTGCCACCAGGAAGGTCATCTTGAAGAAAGTAGCAAAGTTATCGAGAACAACTGAACCGCTGAAGCTCTCTACGTGACTCCCCCATCCGGCTCCAACCAGTACTGCCGCTCCGACAATGCCGATGAAACTGAAATATGCAAGGTATGACTTCTGTCCGCCGGGCGCAAATACGTTGAACAGCAGAAGTGCCATGGCCAGCACGGAGAGAAATATCTCCGGTAGAATCGGCGTCATATTGACGGCTGGAACTAAAATCATGTCCATCTAAAATATCCTCCGGTCGGATTGACTCGTAATTTGTTTACTTTGCGGCGTGCGGGTTAACTGCGGGTGCGGCGTGCGGGGCCGGGGCCGCTTCAGTTGCAGGGTGTGCAGCGGGCATTGCTCCGCCCGGATGTCCTGCCGGCATCTGCGGCATAACTGCTGGATGCCCTTCAGGCATTTGCATCTGAGCTGCAGCAGGTGGTACCATCTGTGCATTTACCGATGCGACGCGAACCTGAGCAACGAGTTTTTTGATGGCAGGATCCATTTTATCGATAAACGGTTTAGGGTAGAGACCCATGAAAAAGATCATTACCAGCAGCGGAACCATGATAGCTATTTCTCTAGCGTTAAGATCCAGCAGTTTCTGGTTTTTTGGATTGTCCAATTCTCCGAACATGACACGCTGGAAGACCCAGAGCATGTAGACGGCAGAAAGGATAACACCGCTTGTTGCAATAATTGTCCACCAGCGCAGCTGACTTTCAAAAGCGCCAAGAAGAATGAGGAACTCACCTACGAAGCCGTTAGTACCAGGCAGACCAACCGATGAGAATGTAACGATCATGAAAATCGTTGCAAATATCGGCATCTGCTTCGACAAACCGCCGAAGTCGGTAATTAAACGGGTGTGGCGGCGCTCGTAAATAAAGCCGACTATAAGGAACAGTGCGCCGGTAGAAATACCGTGGTTGATCATCTGCAACATACCACCGGAAATACCTTCAACATTAAAGGCGAACACGCCGAGCATTACGAAGCCGAGATGGGCAACTGAAGAATAGGCGACCAGTTTTTTTACATCTTCCTGAACCATTGCAACAAGCGCCGCGTAGAGGATACCGATTACCGCCAGCGTTGCAATCAGGGGCGCAAATTGGTGAGCGGCCTCAGGAAAGAGCGGGATGGCGAATCGCACATAACCGTATGTACCCATTTTCAATAGTACTGCAGCCAATATTACAGATCCGGCGGTCGGTGCTTCGGTATGGGCATCCGGTAACCAGGTGTGCAGCGGGAACATTGGGACCTTGATTGCGAAGGCAAAAGCGAACGCCAGGAACAACCAGATCTGGGTAGCTAAATCAAGTTTAAGAGTGAAGAAACTCAGCAGGCTGAAGTCCTGGATGCCGGCCTGCATTCCTTTGAAGTAAAGGAAAACAAGTGCCACAAGCATGAGAAGCGAACCGACCATGGTGTAGATGAAGAATTTGACGGCGGCGTAAATTTTGTTCTTGCCGCCCCAAATACCGATCATGAAATACATCGGGATCAGCATAACTTCCCAGAAAATATAGAACAGGAACAGATCGAGAGAAATAAATGCGCCCAGCATACCGGTCTCAAGAAGGAGAAGACAGATCATGTACTCTTTGACCTTCTCTTCAACAGCAGTGTACGTTGAGAGAACTGCGATCGGCATTATGAATGTTGTCAGAATGACGAGCCAGAGGCTGATACCGTCAATACCGATATTGTAGCGCATGATGAACGGCCCGGCCGCAATCCAAGGTACATTCTCGACAAACTGGAATTCAGCGTTTGTCTGAAAACCGGTCAGTATCAACAGCGATACAACGAAAGTGACTACTGTTACCGCGAGGGCTACATTCCGAAGCACTCCCTTGCTGTCCTTCGGAATGAACAGCAGCAGCAGGACACCCAGTATCGGCAGGAATGTCGTCAGGCTCAGTACGTTACTCATGAATTCGTGCTCCTTTATACAAAGTGCTAATGAAGTGGTTATTTAAAGATGAAGTAGCCAAGCATGACAACAACGCCTAGTGCCATGGAAAGTGCATAGTTATAAAGGTAGCCGGACTGCAGATAACGGAAAATACCACTGAACCCCATGACAACATTTGCCACTCCGTTAACAACCCCGTCTATAATTACAACATCAAATCCCTTCCAGAGGAACTGGCCCAGCGCCTTGCATGGATTGACGAACAGATAGTCATACAGTTCATCAACATACCATTTGTTGTACACAGCGCGGTGCAGGGCCGGGAATGTTGCAACAAATTTGCCCGGCAGTGCGGTATTTTTTACGTACATGGTAAACGCAATGCCAATACCGACGAGTGCAATGACAACGGACAGCCCCATCAGACTCCATTCAAGGGCATGACTCGGGTGGGCAGCATGAGAAACGTATTTATGGCTGTACTCCGTTGCCAGTGCAAAAACCGGATCCAGCCAGTGTTCAAAATAGTTCGGCAGCATGCCAAGAATCTTTGGCATCCCAATGTAACCGCCGACAACAGCAAGTGCACCCAGCACCATCAGCGGGATGGTGATGACCAGCGGTGACTCGTGCAGATAACTTTTTGCCTTCGGATTTATGCGACTCTCTCCGAAGAACGTCATGAACACCAGACGGAACATGTAGAACGCGGTAAAGCACGCGGCGATAGCACCGGTACCCCACAGCACAATATTGAGATCACCGTGGTACGGGTTGGCAAACGCCTGCCAAAGAATCTCATCCTTGGAGAAGAAGCCGGAGAATCCTGGGATACCGGCGATAGCAATTGTAGAAACAAGGAACGTCACGAAGGTTATCGGCATGGCTGATCTGAGCCCGCCCATGTTGCGCATGTCCTGTGCGTCGTCATGAGAGTGAATCTTATGCAGTGCATGGTGCATGGAATGAATTACCGATCCAGAACCAAGGAACAAACATGCTTTGAAGAAGGCATGGGTCATCAGGTGGAAGATACCGGCAGAGAATGCGCCGACTCCCATCGCCAGAAACATGAATCCTAGCTGTGAAACAGTCGAATATGCCAGAACCCGTTTAATATCATTTTGTGCCGTACCGATCGTCGCGGCAAAGATTGCCGTAGCTGCTCCGATTACCGCGATAACCATCATTGTTTCCGGTGATTTTACGAAGACAAAACTCATACGGGCGATCATGTAGACACCCGCCGTAACCATTGTAGCCGCATGGATAAGTGCTGATACCGGTGTGGGGCCTTCCATGGCGTCAGGAAGCCAGGTGAAGAGCGGTATCTGGGCTGATTTTCCGGTAGCACCGACGAAGAAGCAAAGTGTTGCAACAGTCACAACCCCACCATATGGGAGCAGGTGCGATGCTGCCTTGATTTCCATGAAGTTGACAGTCCAGATATTGTGATTGCTGCCGAACCACCAGTACAGAGTAAACAGGCCGATAAGGAAGCCGAAGTCGCCAACACGGTTCATGACAAACGCTTTTTTTGCAGCGTCACCGGCTGATTTTTTATGGAAATAATAGCCGATGAGCAGGTACGAACAGAGGCCAACACCTTCCCAGCCAATGAACATAACCAGCATATTGCTGCCAAGCACCAGCAGAAGCATGGACATACAGAAAAGATTCAGATAGGCAAAGAACCGATAAAAGCCCTCTTCACCGTGCATATACCCGATTGAGTAAAGATGAATGAGCGTGCCGACTCCGGTTACGACCATGATCATGATACAGGAGAGCGGGTCAATCAGAAACGCCATGTCGGCTTTGAAGTGCCCGGAGTGGATCCATGGGAACACAACTTTCTCAAATACTCTCTGCTCCGGCGGGAGACCGATCATCTGCATGAGTATTCCGCATGACACCAGGAATGACAGGAAAATCATCAGCGTTCCGATACCGCCAATCACTGCCTCATTCTTGATCTTTTTCCCGAAGAGTCCATTGATCAGGAACCCGATGAGCGGGAAGAGCGGTATTAGCCATACGTTGTCAAACATGTAAGACTCCTTTTATACAATCATTAAACGTTGTCGTAAGGGTTGGGCTGCGGTTCTACCACTTCATCAGGTTAACGTCGTCAACATCTATCGATTCTTTATTGTTGTAGAATGCGATGATGAGGGCGAGGCCGACAGCAGCTTCAGCTGCCGCAACAGTCATGATGAAAAAAACGAATACCTGTCCGTCAAGATTACCCAGATGGCGTGAAAAGGCCACAAAGGTAAGATTAACGGCATTAAGCATCAGTTCAATGCACATAAAGATTACGATAGCGTTTTTGCGTGTCAGCACGCCGATCGTACCGATTGAAAAGAGTACGGCGCTTATGACGAGATAGCTGTTCAGGTTTTCCATGAATATATCCCTCTTATATTTTTTTCTTGGCCAGAATGACCGCGCCGACAATTGCCACGAGTAGAAGAATTGAGGTTATTTCGAACGGCAGCAGGAAGTTCGTAAATATCTCTTTTCCAACCAGTTCCGTGTGACCAAGTTTTTTGATCATCTCGCCGCTGTACGGTCCTGTGGGAAGTGCTGCACGGCTTTTAACCAGAACGATGACAACGTTCAGGAAAGTAAAGAAGCCGACGATTGATCCAATAACGAGCTTGTGGGAATGTTTTTTGGTGGCATCAACCCGAATGTTCAGCAGCATGATGGTGAACACCATCAGAACCATGATCGCACCGGCATATACCATGACTTGTACGGCAGCCATAAACGGCGCATCAAGCATGACATAATACGTTGCCAGACAGAAAAAGGTCATAATGAGTGCCAGAGCGCTGTTTATCGGATTCTTGCAGGTGACTACAAGAATCGCCGATATAATTGCTACTAGCGATATGATCAGAAAAAAGAGGGTTTCCATGCACTGCTCCTTTATTTCTTTTCTAAGAGACGTTCTTTTGAGTAGATGAAATCCTTCCGATCGTAATTCGCCAGTTCGAATTCACCTGTCATGCGGACAGCATCAACCGGACAGGCTTCAACACAGTATCCGCAGAAGATGCAGCGCAGCATGTCGATTTCGTAGACAGTGGCAAATTTATCGTGGTTGGCATCTTCACCGGCTTCTACCGTAATACATTTGGCAGGACAGACTGTCGGGCAGAGGTAGCAGGCAACACACTTGGCCTTGTCATGTGACACGTTCAGGGCGTGCAGGCCACGAAAACGGGCTGCGACCTTGGGACGCTCCGTCGGGTACTGCAGCGTAACCGGCTTCAGGAACATGTGCTTAAATGTAATTGCCATGCCGTTTATAATCGGTGTAATCGGATTCATATGTTCATCCTCGTCTCTGGAATAACGTTACTCACTCAGCGTGCATCAAATAAAATAGCCAATGATTCCTGTTACGACAATATTCACAAGTGCTATCGGAATGAATACTTTCCAGCCGAGATGCATCAACTGGTCATAGCGGTAGCGGGGCAGCGTGGCACGAATCCACATACAGACAAACATCAGGAAATATACTTTTGCGACAAAATATACCGGTCCGAGCAGTGGCATTGCTGCGGTTAACGGGCCGTTCCAGCCGCCCAGAAACAGGGTAACAGTCAACGCACATACGGTAACCATGTTTGCATATTCAGCCATGAAGAACATTGCGTATTTCATGGAGGAATATTCCGTACAGAAACCGGATACCAACTCGGTTTCAGCTTCGGGAAGGTCAAATGGGGTACGGTTTATTTCGGCAAGCGAGCAGATGAAGAATATGAAGGCTGCCAGAGGCTGTTTGAAGAGATACCACTCAAAGCCGCCCATTCCGGACTGTAATTCAACAATTTTTGTAAGCGACAAAGTTCCTGACAGCATGAACACTGATATGATCGACAAACCGGCGGCAAGCTCGTAGGAGATCATCTGGGCTGAGGCGCGCAGGCCGCCCATCAGCGAGTATTTGCTGTTGGATGCCCAACCGGCAAGCACGATGCCGTATACTCCCAGTGAAGACATGGCAAGAATATACAGAACGCCGACGTTTACGTCGAAAACCTGTCCGGCAGTGGTATCGTAGTAGGCAGCGATCTGAAGTGGAATTTTGTAGCCAGCCACTTCGATAACGCCTCCAAACGGTATAACAGCAAATGTTATGAACGCCGGTATGAGAGCTATCAGCGGGGCAACCAGAAATGCAAATGTGCTTGCCTGTGATGGGATGATCTCTTCCTTGAAGAAGAGTTTGACCCCGTCAGCAATCGGCTGCAGCAGTCCGTGCCAGCCGGTTCGCATCGGCCCAAGACGCACCTGCATATGGCCGATGATCTTACGTTCGGCGTACGTGGCATATGCTACGGTCAGCAACACGAAGACAAACGCCACAAGGACCTTGGCAACCATGGCGATGTAATACATCATCGGAAGTCCTAATATCTCGATTCCCATCTGTCCCTCTTTCTTTGCGTGTATAAGGTAGTTATTTCAAACCGTTACTACTAGTAATCTACTATTTCGAAACTGTTACCATTGTCACCGGCTGTCCAGCCCAGATGGCAGTAACAGGGGTGTTGCTAAAGTGGTAGGGAGCGAATGCAACACCTGCCGGTATCCGGAGAGATACTTTAGCCTTAAGCTGTATGCTTCCCGATGCAGAAGACACGGTAACCAGATCATTTTCGGTAATTTTACCTGCGGCAGCATCGCTGCGCGATACCTCAATGTAGCCTTCTTGGCAGACATGCATCGGCCCTTCGCCGTACTGCGACAACGTGCCGCTGTGATACAGGGCGCTGCCGATCACGAGGGCCAGTTTACCCTGCTCAGCAGCAACCGGGGCTACCGCTTTCGGCACTACAAACGCCGGAGTCATGGAAACAGCTGCGAAAGCTCCGTCTTTCCGGAGAGATACATGGCTTAACCCTTGATAGCCAGGCGTAACTGCCGCTATTTCTCCAAACAGAGCTGCCGGGGAAGCCGGGGCCTGCCCACCAAGGCACTTGACGAGGCCTGAAAAGACTTCGAAGTCCGTTCTGATTTGCGCTCCCTTGCGGATTGCCGGTTTGAAGAATTGCACTCTTCGATCGGTACTGGTGAAAGTGCCCTCTTTTTCTGCGAAGGAGCAGACAGGCAGGACAACATCCGCCATGGCTGCTGTTTCAGTAAGGAACAGTTCGGACACAACAAGGAATTCAACCGCTTCAAGCGCAGCCTTGACCTTGTTCCGGTCCGGATAGGAAGTAAGTGGATTTTCTCCGGCGATAAAGAGAGTTTTGACGCCGCCGTTTGTGCAGGCTTCGAGGATCTGCAGGCCGTTCAGGCCGCCGTCCTGGGCATAAAAGCCCATATCCACCGCACCCTGGCTATTGTTCTTTTCGGAAAGGCAGAGCACACCGCATCCTTCTTTACCGTAGTTACCGGTGAGAAGTGCCAGGTTTGCTGCGGCACTCGCCAGATCAGCAGTGTGACCGGCATATGCCTGACCAACCGGAAACAGAATCAGTCCCTTATCGGCAGCAGCATATCCTGCAGCAAGCTTCTTGATATCAGCAGCGGCAAGACCGGATTGGGTGGCAACCGTATCGGCATCAAATGCTGCCAGCGCCTGACCAAGTTCCGCAAACCCTGGAATTGCTTCGGCACTTCCGTCAGCCAGCTTTTCATCAAGGATGATTTTGGCAATGGCGTTTAATACGGCAACTTCGCTGCCCGGACGGTGAACCAGAGTTACCGCATCAGGGAGTTTTGAAAGTTTGCCTTTTTTGTCGGAAAGGATCGACAGTTTCACGCCATTATTTTTCACCGCCATGTTGATTTCAAAACCAACAACCGGATGAGTTTCGTACGCGTCAGTTTTTATGACCAGCAGGAAATCACTTTTTTGAATATCCGGGATGGTGGCTGACGATGCGCTTGTTCCGAAACTGCGGGCAAAACCTTCCGTCAGTGCTGCGTGGGCATATCCGGCAGCGTGGTCAAAGTTTTTCGTGCCGACATCTTCAAGAAGCAGCTTCTTAAAGAGGGCAAGTTCCTCGTTGGTCAGGCGCGCTGTCGCCAGGGCGGCAACATCACTGCCTCCCTTCAGACGGGCAGCCACTATTTCCAGAGCCTCATCCCAAGATGCTTCGACAAGTCTGTTGTTCTTTTTCACCAGTGGTGTGGTTAACCGTTTGGTACTGTTGATGAACTGATAGCCAAAACGGCCACGGACACACAACTGACCTTTGTGGAAACCCTGGTTCTCATCATAAATAGTGGTGAGTACCTTGTTGTCTTTAACGCCAAGCGTCAGGTTGCAGCCGGTACCGCAGTATCCGCAGACTGATGTGTGTTTGGTCAGCGCCCAGAAACGGGCCTTGTGTTTAAACGGACGGGCCAGCAATGAACCAACCGGGCACACTGAGATGCAGGAACCGCAGAACTCACAGTTAAGTGCGTCGTCAAATTCACAGCCGATTTTTGTTTCAATACCGCGGTCAATAAACGTTAACGCACCAAAACTGACAATCTCATCACAGATTCGTGCGCATTTCCCGCACAGAACACAGCGGTTCATGTCGCGCTCTATGAGTGGATTGTTGTAGTCGATTTCGTGGTTGAACTTCTCGTCTTTAAAGCGGTTGCTGTTTACCTTGTATTCATAGGTCAGATTCTGCAGGTCACAGTCGCCTGACTTGTCGCACACCGGGCAATCAAGCGGGTGATTGAGAAGCAGCAGTTCCAGAACCATTTTCCGGGCCTTGACGATGTCCGGCGTCGAGGTGCGGATAATCATCCCCTCTGTTACCGGCGTTGTACAGGCGGGAATCTGACGTCCCTTCATCTGCTCCACTTCAACCAGGCACATACGGCATGCGCCGAACGGCTTCAGCTTTTTGTCGTGACACAGGATTGGAATCTTGATCCCGTTCAGTTTGGCCGCATCGTAAATGGTTGCGGTTTTGGGTGCAGTAACCTGCTTGTCATCTATTGTAAGATTTACCATCTCAACCTCTGTTCAGTGAGTTTGACCGTGTACGAGAATTATCTTCCTATTCAAGGGCCATAAAGCGACAGGCGTCATAGCAGGATTTACACTTGGTGCATTTTTCCTTGTCAAGATAGGCCAGTTGCCCTTTTTCCCAGACAATGGCATCAACAGGACAGGCTTTCTTGCACGCACCGCATTTAACGCATTTGTCTTCAACAACCTGCCAAAGAAGCAGTTCTTTACAGCAGTTTGAAGGACACCGTTTTTCATTGATGTGCGCTTCGTACTCATCGCGGAAATAGTTGATGGTGGAAAGAATCGGATTCGGCGCAGTCTGACCAAGCCCACAGAGAGAAGCTTTCTTGATTGCGAGGCCCAGGTCCTGAAGTGTTTCAATATCTGACGGTTCGCCGCGCCCTTCGGTAATACGCTCAAGAATATCAAGCATAACCTTGAGACCGATGCGGCATGGAACGCATTTACCACAGGATTCCATTCTGGTGAAGTTGAGGAAGAATCGGGATACGTCAACCATACAGGTTGTTTCGTCCATGACAACAAGACCACCGGAACCCATCATGGCGCCGGCCTTGATCAATGAGTCATAATCAACGGGGGTATCCAGAATGTCTGCGGGGATGCAGCCACCGGACGGGCCGCCGGCCTGAACAGCCTTGAATTTACGGTTGTTGGCAATACCGCCGCAGACGTCGTAAATAACTTCACGAACTTTCATACCAGCCGGAACTTCAACAAGACCGGTGTGTTTAACTTTACCGGTAACGGCAAAAATCTTGGTTCCCTTGGTCGTTTCCGTACCGAGTGAGGCGTACCATTCGCCACCCTTGTTGATGATGTGACGGACGTTGCCAAAAGTTTCAACGTTATTGATGTTGGTCGGCTTACCCCATAAACCACGGACAGCCGGGAACGGAGGACGCGGACGGCTCATACCGCGATGCCCTTCGATGGACGCCATCAACGCAGTCTCTTCGCCGCAGACAAAAGCGCCGGCACCCATCTTGATACGCATATCGAAGTCGAGGCCCCACCCCTGAATATTCTTGCCCAGGTACCCTTTTTCATAACAAATATCTATGGCGTGCTGAAGACGTTGAACAGCCAGCGGATACTCGGCACGGACATAGACGTAACCGAAATCGCAGCCGATGGCATACGCTGCAATCATCATCCCTTCAATAATACAGTAGGGGTCACCTTCCAGAAGGGAACGGTCCATGAAAGCACCCGGGTCACCTTCGTCGGCGTTGCAGATAAGGTACTTGTGGTCGCCAGGCGTGGCCTTACAGAAAGACCACTTCATCCCGGTGGGGAAACCGCCGCCCCCACGGCCACGGAGACCGGATTTTTTTACCTCATCTATGACCTCTTCCGGCTTCATGCTCTTGACACATTTCTCAATCGCCTTGAATCCGTCTTCATCCTTATAGGCGTCGATGCTGTCAGGGTCAATCTGGCCGCAACCGGTCATAACAACGCGCATCTGGGCATCAACAAACTGGTTATAGTAAGGCTTTGCCTTCCTTTTTTCCATTACAGTAACGTTGACAATGTGCTCGTCAATGATTCTTTCGACCTCTTCCGGCTTGACAAAGTCGTAGGTTACCCGCCCTTGTTCAGGGGTAATGATGTCGACAAGAACGTCGTTAGCACAGAGTCCGCGACAGCCTGTCTTGATAACATCACAGCGCTTGCCGACGACAGCGTTTAGTCCCTTTTCCGCGAGATGTTTCACGAAAGCCGCCTCAACCTCTTTAGCGCCCATGGAAACACCGCCGGTACCCTGGCAGATCAGAATTTTAATCCCTGCGTTTTCGCTCATGACTGAATTGTCCCCTGCTGGATAGTTTCGAGATACATACTACTTCAGTGGTCTCTGGCTGTAGTCGGAAACGATTTCGCCGACCTTCTGCACGGTCATGCCACCGTAAGTGGAATCATTGACCATTGCCAACGGTGCCATTCCGCAGGCCCCCAGACAGGCGACCTTTTCGAACGTAAAACGAAGATCCGGAGTGGTCTCGGCGTGACCGATACCAAGTTTATCAAAGAAAGTTTCCACAATGCGGGGCGCACCCTGAACATGGCAGGCGGTACCGACGCAGACACGGATAATAAAGCGGCCGCGGGGCTTGAGGTGAAACTGCGCGTAGAAGGTGAGTACGCCATAAATCTGGCTTGGATACACATTCAGACGTTCGGCGATGTGGTCCGCCACGATGCGCGGAATGTAGCCGTACTCATCCTGAACACCCTGCAGAACCGGCATCAGGTTGCCTGGGATATCAATATATTTGTCGATTACTGCGTCGGCAATCGAAAGATCAACTTCCGGTTCTTTCTCTTCTGCCTGTTGCGCTACCGCGTCACTCATGCGCGCCATCTCCTTTGAATCGTGCGGAGTTATCTGTCTATTTCACCAAGAACGATGTCCAGAGTACCAATTACTGCTACCAGGTCGGCAATCATGGAACCTACGCTCATCTGCTCGATGGCCTGAAGGTTCACAAATGATGGTGGACGTATTCTCAGGCGCTCCGGCATATTGCCGCCGTCGCTTACTATGTAGAAACCAAGCTCACCCTTCGGTGCTTCCACACCGTGGTATACTTCCCCTTCCGGAGCAGCAAAACCTTCGGAGGCAATTTTGAAGTGGTGGATGAGGCCTTCTATGCTGTTGTAGACATTTTCCTTGGGTGGGTAGCAGACCTGTGGGCAGTCAGCCAATACGGGGCCGGGCTTGAGACGATCCAAGCCCTGACGTACAATCTTGCAGGCTTCACGCATCTCTATGAGACGGACCTTGTAGCGGTCATAGGTATCGCAGTTTTCGCCGGTTGGTACCTTGAATTCATATTTTTCGTAGCCGCTGTACGGGTTGTCGCGACGAAGATCCCAATCAACACCGGAGCCACGAAGTGCCGGGCCGGTAAGACCAATATCAATGGCATCTTCTGCAGAAATTACGCCGTTACCAACCGTACGTTTGAGCCAGATCGGGTTGGTAGTCAACAGCCCTTCATACTGGTCAAGGTAGCCCGGCATTGAATCAATAAAATCACCAGCTTTTTTTACAAACTCATCCGGAACATCCTGGGAAAGGCCGCCGACACGGAAGAAGTTCGATGTCATACGGGCACCGGAAACCAGTTCGTACAGTTCCATAACTGTTTCACGCTCGCGGAATGCGTAGATGAAAACCGTCATGGCACCAATATCAAGGGCGTGGCAGGCGATCCAGACCAGATGCGATTCAAGTCGGGTTAACTCAGCCATGATTATTCTGATTGTTTCAGCGCGTTCAGGCACCTCAACCGCCATCAGTTTTTCCACAGCCAGGATGTACCCCAGGTTGTTGCTCATGGGGGCCAGATAGTCGAGCCGGTCGGTCAGGGGCAGGATCTGGTGGTAGGTACGGTGCTCGGACAGTTTTTCAACACCGCGGTGCAGAAAGCCGATATGAGGGGTAACCTTGACGACCACCTCTCCGTCAAGCTCGAGAACGAGCCGCAGAACCCCGTGGGTACTCGGATGCTGCGGGCCCATATTTAGTGTCATTGTTTCAGTAGTAGCCATGTATCGCCTCTTCTATGATCGGATTACAGAACGATGTAGTAAAAACTATGACAAACGCCCTTTATAAGGCTCGCGGTCTGGTCCCTGCAACGGGTAGTCCTTGCGGAGCGGGTGACCGACCCAGTCATCGGTCATGAGAATACGCCGCAGGTCAGGGTGGTTATCGAACGTGATGCCGAACAGGTCGTATACTTCCCGCTCAAGCCAGTTCGCTGTTTTCCATACCGTGGTTGCCGTCGGAATTCTGCAATCACCCTCGGTAACCGGCGTCTTGATACGCAGGCGATCCTTGTTGGGGATGGAATAGAGCTGGTACACCATCATGAAGCGCTCTTCTTTCTTCCCCAGGTAATCAACCGCAGTAAGGTCGGTAAGCAGGTTGTACTGAAGGGACTGTTTCAGAAACGAAAGAACGTCAATGATAACATCCTTCGCTACGGTTACCGTCACTTCTCCCCTGAACTCCACCACATCAATAACTGATGCGGAGAATTTTTCCCTCAGTTTCAGTACTGCACGATTGTTTTCAGCCATAATATCCAACCCTTTTGTGGGATTTAGTGTGTGTTCGCTCAGTTACTGCGGTTCAGGCCGCTTCCGGAATGTAGCGTTCACCCAGACCGATGGCGGAACCGAATGAGTTACGTTCCGACATAATCTTGTCCTGCAGCTTCATGAGACCAAAAAGCAGTGCTTCGGGACGTGGCGGGCACCCGGGGATGTATACATCGACCGGCAGCGCCTCATCAATGCCCTGTACAACGCTGTATGTATCAAAGATACCGCCGGAACAGGCGCAGGCACCCATGGCAATAACCCATTTTGGCTCCGGCATCTGCTCATACACGGTTTTGATAACCGGCAGCATCTTCTTGGTAACCGTCCCGGCAATGATAATGCAGTCAGACTGACGGGGAGAGGCGCGGAAGATGATGCCGAAACGGTCCAGGTCATTATGGGATGCGCCGGTTGCCATCATTTCAATTGCACAGCAGGCCAGGCCGAAGGTCATCGGCCAGATGGATGACTTCCGGGACCAGTTAACCAAGAGATCCAGTGACGTAGTGATGACGTTATCGCCAAGCGGATTGTCTACTCCCATTCCAGCGCTCCTTTTTTCCATACATAAATATAACCGACGAAAAGAATAACAATGAAAAGTCCCATCTCCACAAGCCCGAACACGCCAAGCTTTTTGTAGAGAATAGCCCATGGATAGAGGAACACCGCCTCAATATCGAACAGAATAAACATCATGGCAATCAGGTAGAACTTGATTGAGTAGCGTTCACGGGCTGTTCCAACGGGGTCACAACCACTCTCGTACGGCTGCAGTTTCACCTTTGAAGGCTTTTTCTGGCCAATCAATGATGACATGACAAGGGAAACAAGCCCGAAACCTATTGCCACGAGCACCAGAAGTAGTATTGGCAGGTATGCACCAAGCATCAAAATCCTCCTTACTGCGAACGGTATACTGTATACAAACGCTGCTGTAATAGGTTATTTGGGATTCTTTGTCAACAGTTTTTTTGTTTGGGTAATATTTGTTCAGCGAGAGTCAAGATTCAAAATTACAAATAAAATTACTGCTTTACCATTGACATACGAAGATATTGTATGGTAATCGTTCGCTCTCGCAGTCGTATTCGACTACTATTTTCCACACGAGGTTTACCCATGAATCACGAACGCTCCAGCTTCCTTTTTCAGCAGGCAAAAGCGGCGATACCGGGTGGCGTTAACAGCCCGGTACGTGCCTTCAAATCAGTGGGCGCCGACCCGCTCTTCATTAAGAAGGCATCTGGCTCACACATATATGACGAAGACGGCAACTCATTTGTAGATTATGTCGGTTCATGGGGGCCGATGATCGCCGGCCACTGCCACCCGGACGTAATCAAATCAGTTCAGGAGACGATGACCAGCGGCGCCAGCTTTGGAGCGCCGACCGTACTGGAGAACACTCTTGCCAACATGGTTATTGATGCCGTGCCTTCCATTGAGATGGTGCGCATGGTCAGTTCCGGCACTGAGGCCACCATGAGCGCCATCCGGCTTGCACGCGGTTATACCGGGCGGGATAAAATAATTAAGTTTTCCGGCTGCTACCACGGTCATGCCGATTCCTTGCTGGTCAAGGCCGGCTCCGGTGCCGCGACGTTTGGCGTACCAGATTCTCCCGGCGTTCCGGCCGAAGTCGCCAGACTGACGTTGACCGCAGAATACAACTCCCTCGATTCCGTCAGGAAACTGGTTGCAGAAAACAGCGGCGGTATTGCCTGCATCATCGTAGAACCGGTTGCCGGTAACATGGGGACGGTCCCCCCCCGTGAGGGTTTTCTGGAGGGGCTGAGAGAAATCTGCACCAACGAGGGAATACTCCTGATTTTTGACGAGGTTATGTCCGGTTTCCGCGTCGCCTACGGCGGGGCACAAGAACTGTACGGCATCACCCCCGACATGACGACCCTTGGCAAGATCATCGGCGGCGGCCTCCCGGTGGGAGCATTTGGCGGCAGACGTGACATTATGGAAAAACTTTCACCATCGGGGGGCGTCTACCAGGCCGGTACCCTGTCCGGCAATCCGCTTGCCATGGCAGCGGGGATCGCGACGCTGAACATTATCAAACAGCCCGGTTTTTATGAAGCATTGGCAGAAAAGGGGCAAAGAGTTGCCGAAGGCATCGCAAAAGCCGCCCGGGATGCCGGTTACCCGATCTACTCCACCCGCGTCGGCAGCATGTTTTGCGCCTTTTTCAGCAAAGGTGAGGTATATGACTGGCCTACCGCGTCACAGTGCGACACCAGCGCCTTTTCCAAATACTTCCTCGCCATGCTGGATGAAGGGATCTACCTGGCTCCGTCCCAATTCGAAACGGCATTCATTTCAGCCGCTCACAGCGAGGACGATATTGAAAAAACTATCGCAGCAGCGGCCAAATGTTTCAAGCTGATAGCGTAACGTATGTTTTCGTTTCTGTTTGACATAGCAACGGCACCTGTGGTAAGCAGTACCGGTTTTATGCCACCTTCACAGTTGGAATGCCATGGCATCGAATAATCGCCAGCTTTTCCAAAGCCTTGCAATGGTCTCAAGCATGGGCATCTCCGTGGTACTGGCGATCGGCATCGGAGTCTGGTTCGGCCTGACACTTGATCGCTGGTTTGGCACTAAGCCCTGGTTCTTTTATATTTTTCTGTTCATCGGGATTGCCGCCGGTTTCAAGAACGTTTATGTTATCGCCGGCAGGGAGATCCGCAAAAGTGATGATAACGATCAACGAGGATAACCTCTTTGCAGTCATCATCAAGGGGAGTTTGGGACTTCTGGCTTTCCTGACGCTTGCCGGATGGGCTCTTGTTTCCCTGCAGGTCGGCCTTGGCGCTCTGGCCGGTGGCTGCATCGCCATAGTAAATTTTTTCTGGATTCGCAACGTACTCCAGAGAGTCCTTGGTCAGCTGCCTGCACGGGCAACAATGTACGCCCAGCTTAGATACGTTGCCCGTTTGGCCATCACCGGCCTGCTCCTGTATTTTATTATCACGTCCGGCTGGTTTTCGTTATTGGGCCTTATAATCGGGCTCTCAGTTATTGTAATCAACATAGTAGCACTTTCACTATACAGCGCCCTGCGCGCAGGAGGTTAGCTCCATGGTTCACCCCTTACTTTTTCTTGAATTTTTCCGCAAGCTGCTGGCACCGCTCCACATTCCGGATGCAAGCGCTGACGCCATCGCCTACACCTGGCTGATCATCGTGCTGCTGCTGGTTCTTTCGCTGCTGGCCACGTCAGCACTGAAGGCCATCCCGAGCGGTATGCAGAACTTCATGGAAACTGTTGTCGGCGGCATTGAAAACATGATCGTCGATACCATGGGAGAACATGGTCGCCCCTTCTTCCCGTTGATCGCCACTCTGGCAATCTTTGTCCTCGTTTCCAATCTTATCGGTCTTATCCCCGGCTTTTTTCCACCGACCGCTAATATCAACACTACGGCCGCCTGCGCTGTGATTGTTTTCATTTCCACCCACGTGGTCGGAATCAAACACCATGGACTGCACTACCTGAAACATTTCTGCGGACCGATCGCCTGGCTTGCTCCGGTCATGTTCTTTATTGAAGTCATCGGCCACCTGAGCCGTCCTGTATCGCTCACACTGCGTCTGTTCGGCAACATGAACGGCCACGAGCTCGTACTGATGATTTTCTTCGGTCTGGCACCGTTCCTGGTACCGCTGCCGATGATGCTGATGGGTGTTCTGGTTTCCTTCATCCAGGCTTTCGTTTTCATGCTCCTGGCCATGATCTACATCCAGGGTTCACTGGAAGAAGCACACTGATCCGGCAGCACCAACTATAATTTCATTACTCCTATACTGTTTAGGAGACAAACCATACGGAGGTAGTAAAAATGAGTTTTTTCACGATGTGCGTTCTGGCAGCTGGTATTGGTATGGCACTGGGTACGTTAGGCACCGGCATTGGCCAGGGTCTGGCAGTTAAAAGTGCAGTTGAAGGCGTTTCCCGTAACCCCGGCGCTTCCGGGAAAATCCTGACCACCATGATGATCGGTCTGGCTATGATCGAGTCCCTGGCGATCTACGCACTGGTTGTCTGTCTGATCATCCTCTTCGCCAACCCCTACAAAGAAATCGCTATTAAACTGGCTGAAACTGTTGCCAAGTAATTCCGGTTTTCACTGACGGCTAAACGTAGAACGGGCATCCTGCAAAGGGTGCCCGTTCTTTTTTTCACCTATGTAATTCCTATTCGTCGTCCTTCAGCATCCCCTCTACCACATTTGATTCAAGGCTTTCCACCACACCCCCCGATGCCGGAAGTATCAGCATTCTGGCAGAATACCGATACTTCACCCCGCGCTCAAGCGTCGCGTCAGCATACGTACCCCCCGTGAGCGGTTCCCTGTTGAGCGGCAGATACGAGCGGGAGCCGGTGCCAGATGAACGGTACAGGTTGAAGCCGAGCAGCTTGGCTGTTGCCGGCAGATTTGCTTTTAGGGAGAACCTCACCTCAGTCGGAAACGCATCTATTGTTAATTCAGGAGCCGGGAGCGCCGAAACCGTTTGAACTTCCGCCGGAACAGATAATGCCCCTTCCACACCGTCTGCCGTAAAGGGGGTCGCTCGGTAGGAATAGGTATTCCCCGCGATCACATCGCTGTCGAGAACGACCAGGCGATTGCCGAAACGCTGAACAACCGGCGGCAAATGCTCCAGGTAAATCGTCTCCAGCAGCCGGTAATCTGCTGTACAGGCAGGGCACACATCTTTCTGCCCCCCTTCAGCTGACCGTCTGCTGATTTTCACCCCGGCTACCCCCGGCAATGTCCTGCCGGCCCGATCCTTGTCCGGCAGGG
This sequence comes from uncultured Geobacteraceae bacterium, assembly GCA_903852495.1. Taxonomy (GTDB): domain Bacteria; phylum Desulfobacterota; class Desulfuromonadia; order Geobacterales; family Pseudopelobacteraceae; genus JACRCG01. Next base: position 22,160 of record CAINRC010000181.1, read on the forward strand.
TAAAAATGAGCTTAACAGCGGGACCGCTCTGCTGCACCGAAACGTCAGACGGCGCAGCCGGAATCAGCATATCGGGATAGATCAGTGCTGCCTTTCTGCCACAGGCGGTTGTCGACGCTGCGACGGCAACTGCCAGCAACACCAATCTGAACCTGTTCATCGCGGTGCCTCGGCGGGAAGTACGGAATCAAGCTTGATTTCAAAGCGTCCGGCAGGCGAGGTAAAGCGGACCCGGTCAGCCAGAATCTCCGTAATAGTCGTCCCGGAAACAGCGGCACCTTCCTTGAGCAGATAGCCGTTAATAACAGCCCGACGGCCAGGACGCTCGTCCTGCCAGGCGATACCGGACAGTTTGATATCAGCGGGTGCCGGTACAGCTGGCGCGGTCTGTACCGGCTGTACCGGAGCAGGAGCGGGTGTCTGAACCGTGCTCCGTTTTTTAGCGGGCCGGACAGAGCGTGGGGATGACGCCGGAGCCGGAGACGCTTTTCGGACTTTCGAGGTTTCAGGCACGGCAGGAGGCGCAGGGGATGGAGCCGCAGGTGCCACAACAACGGGAGCCGGCGGAGCTGGTGGCACAGGAATGGTCGGAGCCGCCGCAGGGGCGGGGGCAACTGGAGATGGAGCAACCGGTGGCGGAACGACCTGACGTGCAGTAACAGGGCGCTTTTTACTGTCCCCCCGAAGCGCAAACCAGGTGCCTGCGGAGGTGAGCAGTGCCACCAACGTGATCACAGCGACTATTTTCCAGGCGCCACCTCTGGCAGCCGGTTTCTGCCGTTCCTGAAACAGATCGCCCGAAATACTGACCCGGCCATCCGGCCGTTTTCTGTTTTTTTCGTGCTCGATTTTTTTCAGAGCATCAAGGATATAACTCATTCGGTACGGTCACTTTCCGGCAAACAGCCAATTCGAAATACGGGAGCGGAGCCCGTTGTTCTCCCCATCCGGGTGAAGTTCTGCAATAACGTCTGCCACAATTGAGGGGGAAACAGACTGGGTCTCACGGGTCCAGGCCATGACCAGCGCCTGTTCACACACAACATTTATCAGCCGGGGATTCCCGTGTGAATACCGGTAGATTCGCTTGACGGCACGTGCGGAAAAAATATCAGGAATACGGCTGCCGGATATCCTGAGGCGGTGACTGATATATTGGGAGGTTTCATCAATGTTCATCGGAGCAAGCCGGCAGCGTACGGTAATGCGCTGACTCAGCTGGCGCAGGTCGTGCCGCCTGAGAACCGCATTCAGTTCCGGCTGGCCGGCCAGTATTATCTGAATCAGCTTATCTCGTTCCGTTTCCAGATTTGAGATCATCCGGACCTGTTCCAGGACTTCAGGAGCCAGGTTCTGCGCCTCGTCGATAACGAGAATCACCGTCCGCCCCTTGCTGTTCTGATCAATCAGAAACCCGTTGAGCGCTTCCAGATAGCCGTACCGATTCTGTTCGACAGTTTCGATGCCAAGCTCCCGGCACACACTTGCCAGTAGCTGTTCGCTCGACATGCAGGAATTAAAAATCAGGGCGCAGGTGTATTTCTCTGGATCAAGCTGGGTCAACAGCGTGCGGAGCATTGTGGTCTTGCCGGTCCCAACCTCCCCCGTCAGGGCGATGAAGCCGGCATGACTGTCGACACCGTACAGCAAACGGGCAAACGCCTCACGGTGAACAGTGCTGAGAAAGACAAAATGGGGATTCGGCGTAATCGTAAACGGTTTCTCTGAAAAGCCGAAATGATCGCAATACATGGTTGTTCAATTCCCTGCGCGTACGTTCTGGATTTCGCTCCAGACGCGCTCACGTGCCGTACCACCCGGAATATTACGGGCATTGACACTGGCTTCAACGGTGCAACATTCAAAAATATCGGCATCAATTTTGGTCGAGAACTGTTGCCACTCTGCCAGCGTAAGATCGGTAATATCCACCTTATTTTTGACACAATACCCCACCGCTTTACCGACCACTTCATGGGCATCACGGAATGGCAGTCCCTTACGCACCAGATAGTCGGCAACGTCGGTTGCGGTCGAGAACCCATCGCCGGCAGCTTTACGCATATTTTCCCGGTTTACCTTCATCTCGCGGATCATTTCGGCAAAGATTTTAAGACTCCCCTTCACCGTATCGATGGTATCAAAAAGCGGTTCCTTGTCTTCCTGCATATCCTTGTTGTAGGCAAGCGGCAATGCCTTCATGGTCGTCAACAGCGCCATCAGGTTGCCATACACACGGCCGGTTTTTCCCCGCACCAGCTCCGGTACATCCGGATTTTTTTTCTGCGGCATGATTGATGAGCCGGTACAGAAGCCATCGGATAGCTCTATGAATCTGAAGGCACTGGTTGACCACAGAATCAGCTCTTCGGAAAAACGGGACAGGTGCATCATCACAATCGAGGCGGCCGCCAGAAATTCCAGAACGAAGTCCCGATCGGAAACCGCATCCAGCGAGTTGCGTGTGATGGCCGGGAATTCAAGCTGCTCGGCAACATACTCGCGGTCGATCGGGAAGGTGGTGCCCGCCAGAGCGCCGGCTCCCAGGGGGAGCACGTTGGCCCGCCTGGAACAATCTTCCAACCGCCCCTTGTCGCGCTTGAACATCTCCACATACGCCATCAGGTGATGGGCAAACAGGATCGGTTGCGCGGTCTGCAGGTGGGTGAAACCGGGCATAAGTGTATCCAGATTTGCTTCGGCCTGGATCAGCAACGCATCGATCAGCAGGTCAAGGTAGGTTGTTATTTCGACAATTTCATCTCGCAGGTAGAGCCGGATATCGAGCGCCACCTGATCGTTGCGCGAACGTCCGGTGTGCAGGCGTTTGCCCGCCTCGCCGATGGCGGCGGAGAGGCGCGCTTCAATATTCATGTGGATGTCTTCCAGGCTGATGGAAAAATCGAACTCGCCCGCCTCTATCTGCCCAAGGATCGTACGCAGTCCGTGGACGATCTGCTCAACATTCTCAAGCGGGATAATCCCCTGTTTGCCCAGCATACGGGCATGGGCGATGGAACCGCGAATATCCTGATGGTACAGGCGCTTGTCGAACTGGATCGAAGCGGTGAATTCCTCGACGAACGCATCGGTGGGCTGGGTGAAGCGGCCGCCCCAGAGTTTATCTTTGGACATACATTCTCCTGAACATGAAAAATAGGTACGCATGGTACTGAAATAGGTTACAGCCTGGGTCTACAGACCCGCCGCCGTTTCATCGATGGCAATCTTACGCCACACACCCGATTCATCAACGGCCATTACGGCATGAACCTTGAGCGGAAGGCGCGTGGTGCGCGGGTCAATCTCATGCTGCGGTGGCAGATTGAAATACAGTAGCCGCGTCCCCTTGCCGAAACGGAGCCGGCAGACCGGAGCGCCATTAAAGTCATCCGTGGCAAATTCGGAAAAGTTGGCCTGCGCCAGACGGTGATTCCGGTTGAGCACGACATACGAGCTGCCGAAAGCACTGCCCGCAGGAGAACCTTCAATCGTCGTACCCTCCGACACATTACCGAAAACGGTCACCGTTTCCCGCACACCGGGCGTGTCCTCAAGGTATTCTCCGTAAAAGCCGCTGATCACGTCACGATAGGCGCGATGCTCCGGCTTTGGATTGCACTGGATGACAAACAGGCAGTCCAGTCCCTGTCGGGTGGTGAAGAAGAGCTGGTTAGCGCGGTCAATAATCCGCCGGATATTCGATGAGTACAGGTCGCGGTACAGGTAGTCCAGGCAGATGATCGCCATGAAATTGAAGCATGCCGGACGGCTGCGGAACAGGTAAAAATGTCTGCCACGGTACAGATCGTGAAATGCGTCAAGGTACTCCTCGCCGTGGAACGGGTGACTTTTGGCTTCAAGAAAAACCCGCAGCCTGCCGTCAGTCTCCTTAACGGCGATGCAGCACCAGTTAACCGGCATATTCATGATATCGCCGGAATCGATATCATGGTCCACCAGATCGATAGCCTCGGCGTTGTCCGCACGAAAACGTTCCAGAAGAGCACGGTAGTCACGCAGCAGAATGTGTTCAATACCGAATACCGTTACCGTGTTCGGGCGGAAGCGCTGCTGGATTACTGTCAGCATATCGTCAAAACGGGAGGCGGGGAGACTCGATTCAGGGAACAGCAGGATATGGAGCTTTTTCAGGTTCCCTTCCCCGGTCGCCACGAGATCCAGTACCGAATTGATCAGGCGCCACTGTTCTTCAGGATCGACCAGGCAGAAACCGATATCCGCCCGTTTGAGATGGTTGGGAATCTGAGCCACCATGCAGTGGAGGTGGTGCCCCAGAGGAAAGTCAAGATTCACTTTTTTATCGACGATTTCAGGCATCGGCCCTATCCCTGCTGCCGTTCAAAGGTTGTTCCGGAAACAGCCTCCCCAGTATGAAGCGCGCGCCGGCAGGAATTTCGTAATCGGACAGTTCGCTGCCGGAAACCCAGACCGCCTCGGCAACCTCATCTTCGTTGTGAATGACATCCAGGTGGAGCGGACGGCACCTGTAATACAGGATCACAAAGTGGCAGTTATCATCACCGGGGGTAAGGTGTTCGAATACGTCGATCAAGCCATCGACTTCTATCTCCAGCCCCACCTCTTCGTAGACTTCCCGCTTCAACGCCTCCAGAATCGGTTCGCCAAGGTCGATCTTCCCCCCCGGCATAACCCACAGGTCCTGAAAAGGGGGGATACTCCGCCTGGTAAGGAGTACCCGCCCCTCGTCATCCACAATCACCGCCACGACAGAGGTGACGATGTGTTCTTTCTTGAAACGTTTTTTCGTCAAGCCCTACTTCTTTCTGTTGGCCTGCATCAGCGACCGGATGCGGAGCCGCAGTGAATTGATCTTGATAAAGCCTTCGGCATCCGCCTGGTTGAACACCTGATCCTTCTCGAAAGTGGCGAAGTCGAGGTTAAACAGCGAGTCGGTTTCGGATTTACGGCCGACGGTACGGCAGTGACCTTTGTACAGTTTGACGCGAGCCACACCGTTCACGCATTTCTGGGAATCGTCGATCAGTGTCTGCAGCATCAACCGCTCGGGGGAGAACCAGTAGCCGGCGTAGATTTGCTTGGCGTACTCGGGGATCAGGCTGTCACGGATGCGCATGACTTCACGGTCCATGGTGATCTGCTCAACAGCGGAATGAGCCTCGCGCAGAATGGTGCCGCCTGGGGTCTCATACACACCGCGCGATTTCATGCCGACGGAACGGTTTTCCAGCAGATCGACCCGCCCGACGCCGTGCTGTCCGCCGATATAGTTGAGGTGTGCCAGCAGTTGTGCCGGGGTCATCTTCACGCCATCCACCGCCACGGCATTGCCGTTCTTGAACTCCACTTCCACATACTGCGCCTTATTCGGTGCCTTTTCCGGTGATTTGGTCAGAACGTACATCTCTTCCGGAGCTTCCGCCCAGGTGTCTTCCAGAATGCCCCCTTCGAAGGAAATGTGCAGCATGTTCCGGTCGGACGACCAGGGGCGCTTCTTGATGGTCGGCATCGGTACGCCGTTTTTCTTGGCGTATTCGATCAGCGCCTGGCGGCTGTTCAGATCCCACTCACGCCACGGTGCAACGACCTTGATGGACGGGTCAAAATGGTAGTAGGCCAGTTCGAAACGAACCTGGTCGTTCCCCTTGCCGGTGGCGCCGTGGGAAACGGCATCGGCCTTTTCCTTGGCGGCGATTTCCATCTGGCGCTTGGCGATCAGCGGACGGGCAATGGAGGTACCGAGCAGATAATGCCCCTCATAGATGGCGTTGGCGCGGAACATGGGATACACAAAGTCGCGCACGAACTCTTCCTTGAGGTCGTCGATGTACACTTTGTCCGCACCGGTGGCCAGAGCCTTTTCACGGATCGGGTCAAGCTCGTCCCCCTGCCCAAGGTCGGCCGCAAATGCGACCACTTTGCAGCCGTACTCGTTTTTGAGCCATTTCAGGATGATGGAGGTATCCAATCCGCCCGAATAGGCGAGAACGATCTTTTTGATTTCCTGTTTCTTGATGGTAGCCATGTCTGTCTCCTTTTGTGCAGCGCTTATTTTATTAACGTGGCCATGATGGCCTTTTGTACGTGCAGTCGGTTCTCCGCTTCATCCCAGACAACAGAATTTTTTCCTTCGATGACCGAGTCGGAAATTTCCTCACCCCGGTGGGCCGGAAGGCAGTGCAGAACGATGCAGTCCGGTTTCGCCAGTGAGAGGAGCGCATCATCCAGACAGTAGCCGGCAAACGCCTTTTCACGCTCTTTCTGCTCGGTCTCCTGCCCCATGCTGGCCCAGACGTCGGTGTTGACGACATCGGCACCGGCCACCGCCACCTTGGGGTCGGTCGTCAGCGAAATCAGTCCGGGCGCCTTTGCCTGCGCCCAGGCCATAACATTCCGGTCCGGTTCATATCCTGCCGGGCAGGCCAGAACCAAGGTAAAGCCGAAGATTGCGGCCGCTTCAATCCAGGTGTTGGCCATGTTGTTGCCATCCCCGACCCAGGCAAAGGTCAGCCCTTCGTAGGAATTTTTCCGCTCGATGACCGTCTGGAGGTCAGCCATGATCTGACAGGGGTGGAACAGATCAGTCAGGCCGTTGATAACCGGAATGTCGGAATACCGGGCAAACTCGTCAACGATCTCCTGGCCGAAGGTGCGGATCATAACCCCGTCGCAGTAGCGGGACATGACACGGGCACTGTCCTTGATCGGCTCGCCGCGCCCCATCTGTGACGTCCCGGAGGGCATGAACAGGCCATGGCCGCCAAGCTGGAAAACACCCACCTCAAAAGAGACTCTCGTGCGGGTGGAGGCTTTTTCAAAAATCAGCGCCACCGTCTTGCCGTCCAGCAGCCTGTGGGGAATACGCCCCTGTTGCTTCTTCTTCAGGTCGGCAGCCAGGGCCAGCATTTCGTCAAGTTCGTTTTTGGAATAATCGTGCAGTGCCAGAAAATGTCGGGTCATCCTTCTCTCCTATACCTCAACCTCGGCAAAAATGCCGTCGAGGATTGCAATCATTGCATTGATCTCCTGCTTGGTGACAACCAGTGCCGGAACAAAACGGAGCACCGTATCATGAGTCACGTTCAGGAGCAGCCCACGGTCATGACCTTTCTTGACAATATCTCCGGCCGGAATGGAGAGAGCCATGCCGATCATGAGACCGACGCCGCGCACCTCCGTGACGAACGGGTACTTGCGGCCGAGGATTTCCAGTTCGCCCGTCAGGTATTCGCCGATCTCCTCGCACCGGTTGAGCAGGCCGTCTTCCAGAATTGTCCTGACCGTAGCGATGGCTGCGGCGCAGACCAGGGGATTACCGCCAAAGGTTGAGCCATGGGTGCCGGGCACGAACGCTGCAGCAAACTTATCCCTGGCCAGCATGGTGCCGATGGGTGCCCCGCCGGCAAGTGCCTTGGCCAGGGTCATGATATCAGGAGTAACGCCGAAATGTTCATACGCAAACAGCTTGCCGGTACGCCCCATTCCGACCTGAACCTCATCGAAGATTAAGAGGAGGCCGTGCCGGTCGCACAGTTCACGTACCGCTTCAAAATAGCCGGGTGACGGCATATTTACGCCGCCTTCCCCCTGAATCGGCTCCAGCATGACGGCGCAGGTGGTGCTGGTCACCGCCGCTTCCAGTGCCGCCACATCATCAAAGGGGACATGCTTGAAACCATGCAGCAGCGGGTCGAAGAAGCGCTGTACCTTTTCCTGGCCGGTGGCCGAAACCGTGGCCATGGTGCGGCCGTGGAAAGATTCGGCAGCGGTGATAATCTCGTACCGCTCCGGGCCATAGGTGTCCCGGCTGTATTTCCGCGCCAGCTTGATAGCCGCTTCGTTCGCCTCGGCGCCGCTGTTGCAGAAAAACGCTTTATCGGCGAAGGAGTGATTGCAGAGAAGTTCCGCCAGCTCGATCTGCTGGGGAATCTGGTAGTAGTTGGAACAGTGGATCAGCTCCGCCGCCTGTTTTTGCAGGGCAGCGACAACTTTCGGGTGGCAGTGCCCCAGATTGTTGACCGCGACACCCCCCAGAAAGTCGAGATACTCCTTACCATCCACGTCCCACAGCCGGCATCCCGCTCCCTTAACCGGCACAATCGGGTAGCGGCCATAGGTTTTCATAATATATTTATCTGATTTTTCAATCCATTGCTGGGAATTCATTTGGTGATCTCCGTTCCTATGCCGACATCAGTGAAGATTTCCAACAGAACGGCATGCTCCATGCGGCCATCAATAATGTGGGCTTTCTTGACCCCTTCCTTCAGGGCATCCGCACAACAGATCACCTTTGGAATCATCCCGCCCGTAATGGCACCTTCCTCAATCAGCCGGTGCAGATCAGCCACCGACAGGCTCGCCAGCAGCGTTCCGCTGGTATCCTTCACGCCGTTGATATCGGTCAGGAGAATCAGTTTTTCGGCATTAAGCGCCGCCGCCACCCGTCCGGCCACCAGGTCGGCGTTGATGTTGTAGCTTTCGCCTTCCGGACCCACGCCGACCGGCGCGATAACCGGGATGTACTTGCCGTTTTCAAGTGCGGTAATCAGGTCGGTATTGACTTTGACAACGTCACCGACAAAACCGATATCCACCATCTCAACCGTGCCGTCCTGGCCTTTGACCTCCTGCAGCAGCTTCTTTGACAGCAGGAGAGTACCGTCCCTGCCGGAAAGGCCGACGGCACGCCCGCCATGCTGGTTCAGATAGCCGACCACCTCTTTGTTCACCTGCCCGGCCAGCACCATTTCGACCACCTGCATCGTTTCGGCGTCCGTCACCCGCATACCGCGTACAAACTCGGAGACTATGCCGTAGCGCTTCAGGGTGTCATTGATCTGGGGGCCGCCGCCATGAACGATGACCGTGTTGATCCCCAGCGACTTGAGCAGAACGATATCCAGAGCAAACGACTCCTTCAGCTTTTCGTCCGCCATGGCATGGCCGCCGTACTTTATGACAAAGGTTTTGCCGGAAAACCGCCGGATGTACGGCAATGCTTCCATGAGCGTATTTGCTTTTTCGATTAACTGTTTCATCGTTTTTCCATCCATTCCAGAGACCCGGGATACAACCGGTCGTCCTGCCGCTAAACGCAGAGATAGTTTTCTGACTCACTAAAAATAAAAACTGCCCACTTGAGAGCAGGGCAGTTTACCGTAAATTGGTGAAAACCTCAAAAGTTTATTGCAGAAGCGAGGTTTATAGCCCTGCGCGCACCGATTCCCCGGAGGGGACTGGCTCCCCCGTCCGGAGTTCCGGTGGCCTGATCGGCCTAGATTACTGCCCGGAAAGAATCTTTGAAACCGCCGCCAGCGCTTCGTCCAGCTTCTCCGGTTGACTGCCCCCGGCTTGAGCCAGCTCCGGCTTACCGCCGCCGCTGCCGCCGACAATCGGTGCAATCTGCTTGATGATATCGCCAGCCTTTACTGAACTGCTCAACTCTTTGGTAACGGCAACCAGAAGGTTTGCTTTGCCGCCGATGGCGGCGCCAAGCGCGATGACACCCTCTCCGATGCGGTCTTTCAGCGAATCCGACAGGTCACGCAGCGCTTTTATGTCCTCAACCTGTACCTGCACCGCCAGAAGTTTGATCCCGCCAGCCTCTGTGGCCTGCAACAGCAGGTCACCGGAAGCGGCGGCGTTCAGCCGCCCCTGCAGGGTTTCAATTTCCCGCTGCAACTCTCTCTGACGGGCCAGCAGTTTTTCCAGCCGGTCACGGGAGTTACCGGCTTCCGCCTTAAGCAGCGCAGCGATTCCCTTCTGATCATCTTCCATCTCCCGGACAAAATCCAGCGCCCCGAAACCGGTCAGCGCTTCAATGCGGCGTACGCCGGCGGCAATACCCGCTTCAGAAACAATTTTGAACAGGCCGATATCTCCCGCCGCACGCACGTGGGTCCCGCCGCACAACTCCATGCTGACCTCCCCCACCCTCACGACACGCACCGAGTCACCGTACTTCTCATCAAAAAGTGCCGTGGCGCCGGCATCAATTGCCTCGGCCACATTCATTTCACGGGTTACCACCTGATCATTTGCCATGACAAAGCTGTTCACCAGCGTTTCAATCCGGCGCAGCTCTTCATCCGTTACCGCCGTAAAATGGGTAAAGTCAAAACGGAGCCGGTCAAGCGTCACCAGAGAACCGGCCTGCTTGACGTGATCGCCCAGCACCTGACGGAGGGCGCTCTGCAACAGATGTGTCGCGGTGTGGTTACGGCAGGTTGCGTCGCGCTCGACCCGTGACACTTTCAAGTCGGCGGCATCACCGATTTTTATGGATCCTTCCGTGACCACCGCGTGGTGAACCACCATGTCAATGAAGGGGCGACCCGCACTGATAACGTCCAGATGGGCATTGCCGGTGGAAAGCGTACCGCAGTCCCCCTTCTGCCCCCCTGAATCGCCATAGAACGGAGTGCATTCCGTGATAACCGCCACCGAATCCCCGGCTTCCGCCGAGTCAACAGAGACTCCGTCGCGGAGGAGCGCCAGCACCGGAGCATAGGTGGACATTTCATCATAGCCGACAAAGCGGCCGCGCACCCCTTTGTTGTGCAGCTCTTTGTACACCTGCGCTATTCCCTCTTCGCCGGAGCCTTTCCAGTGCTCGCGCGCCTGGGCCCGCTGCCGCTCCATGCAGAGTTCAAAACCGGCTTCATCAATCGTGAAGCCTTCGCTCTCCACAATATCTCCGGTCAGGTCCGTCGGAAATCCGTAGGTATCGTACAGCTTGAACAGGACATCGCCCGGAATGACACTTTTGCCGGCGCCACGCAGCGCGGCAACCTCGTCATTGAGAATGGCCAGCCCCCGGTCCAGGGTTTCGGCAAAACGCTGCTCTTCGCCCAGGACAACCTTTTTGATGTACACCTCGCGTTCCTGCAGTTCCGGGTAGAAGTCCCCCATGGTTTCCCGCACCGCGTCAACCATGTGATACAGCATCGGTTCCGCACAGCCGAGCATCTTGGCGTGGCGTGCCGCCCGGCGCATAATCCGCCGTAGTACATAGCCGCGTCCTTCGTTGGAGGGGAGCGCACCGTCACAGATCAGGAAAGTTACCGCACGGGCATGATCAGCAATAACCCGCATGGAGACATTATCCTTTTCATCGCTGCCGTAGCGTTTGCCGGACAGCCGCTCGATATGGCGGATGATTCCCTGCAGAATATCGATGTCATAATTGGAGCTGACCCCCTGCATGACCGCCGAAACACGTTCCAGCCCCATTCCGGTGTCTACCGCCGGCTTCGGCAGCGGTGTCAGGGTGCCGTCGCTTGACCGGTTGAACTGCATGAAGACATTGTTCCAGATTTCCATATACCGGTCACATTCGCAGCCGACCGTACATTCAGGACTCCCGCAGCCGACGGCCGCCCCCTGGTCGTAAAAAATTTCGCTGCAGGGGCCGCAGGGCCCGGTATCCCCCATGGACCAGAAATTGTCCTTCTCGCCAAAGCGGAAAATCCGGTCACGCGGGATCCCTTCCTGGTTGTGCCAGATATCGGCGGCTTCATCATCATCGGTGTAGACCGTTACATACAGGCGGCTTTTATCCAGCTTCAGCTCTTTGGTCAGAAACTCCCAGGCATAGGCAATCGCCTCTTTTTTGAAATAATCGCCGAAGGAAAAATTGCCGAGCATTTCAAAAAACGTGTGATGGCGGGCCGTCCGGCCGACGTTTTCCAGGTCATTGTGTTTGCCCCCCGCCCGTACGCATTTCTGCGAACTTGCCGCGCGGTAATAGCCGCGGTCCTCCAACCCGAGGAAACAGTCCTTGAACTGGTTCATCCCCGCATTGGCAAACATCAGCGTCGGATCGTTTTTGGGGAGAATTCCCGAACTGGGGACAACCGTGTGTCCCCGGTCGGCGAAATATTGAAGAAATTGTGCTCTGATCTCTGTACCTGTCATGACACCCTCGTTAAATTGAATATGATCCGCAGTCCGGAATTATTCTTCACTGCGTAGCGCCCGAATTATGGCGGACAGCCCGAGCCCCCGCCGCTGCAAAAACCCGACGACTCTCCGCTTATCCCGGTCACTCGCGGCGGCATAGGAGAATCCGGGGTAGCGGCGCTCCACCGTTTGTTTCACCTCGTCAATTTCATCCCGTTCTTCCAATAGCGGCGCAAGCGTTTCAGTGACAATATCTGCGCTGAAACCTCTGCGGCGCATCTCCATCCGGAGACGAACGCCATAGTAGCGCCCGGATGAAAGCGCCGACTCTGCAAAACGCCCGGCATAGCGCCGGTCATCCAGCCATCCTTCACGCTCCAGCCGGAGCAGCAGCGCCTCCAGATCATCTCCCGTAACGCCCTTTGCCGCCAGTTTCTGCCGTACCCGGGCCACGGCATAATCCCGGCCGGTCAGCAGCCGCAGTACATACTGGTACGCCTGGTCCGGCGATAGCGGTTCAGTATTTTTCGATTTCAACGGTGTCCGGCTTCCCGGCAGTATCGTCCGGCTTGTTTTCAAAGTCATCCCAGGAAGAATCAGACGTTGAGGAAACACCGGAAACCTTGAGGGCAAAATCGTCCGGGTTCGAGCTCTGCCGCAGCGCTTCTTCATAGGTGATCAGCTTGCCGGAAAAGAGCTTCATCAGCGACTGGTCAAACGTCTGCATACCGTATGAAACAAACCCCTGGGATATGGCTTCATTCAACTGTTTTGTTTTTTCTTTGTCATCAATACATTCCCGGACCCGTGCGGTGGCCAGCATAACCTCCACCGCCGGCACGCGGCCCCTCCCATCGGCCTTCGGCACCAGCCGCTGGGAAACAACCGCCTTGAGAATGCTTGCCAGCTGGATACGGACCTGACGCTGGTGATAGGGGGGGAAAACGCTGATGATACGGTTGATAGTTTCCACCGCATCCATCGTATGCATGGTGGACAGGACAAGATGGCCGGTCTCGGCGGCAATCAGCGCTGTTTCTATGGTTTCCAGGTCGCGCATTTCGCCGACCAGAATGACATCAGGGTCCTGACGCAGGGCCCCTTTGAGCGCATCCGAAAAGGTGAGCGTATCAGTGCCGACCTCGCGCTGACTGATGATGCTTTTGTTGTCACGGTGCAGAAATTCCACCGGATCTTCAATCGTAATAATGTTGCAGGTACGCTGATTGTTGATCGTGTCGATCATGGCTGCAAGCGTGCTTGATTTTCCGGAGCCGGTTGTCCCGGTCACCAGGATCAGCCCCCGCTCTTCACGGCAGATTTTTGCCATAACCGGCGGCAGATTGAGCTCTGCCATGGTCGGGATAGCAATTGAGATCGTACGGAATACCATGGCCACCGTGCCCCGCTGGCGGTACACGCTGACCCTGAAACGCCCCAGCCCCGGCACGGCATACGCCAGGTCCACTTCCAAATGTTCATCGAACACGCGCCGCTGACGTTCGTTCATCATCGACATAGCGGTATCGGCAACAAATTCGGGAGACAGGCGCGCCGCATTGGGGATCGGATGGAGCCGCCCGTCAATCCGGACAATGGGAGGCAGGCCGGTCTTGATGTGAATGTCAGACCCTTTGGCTTTACACGCAATCGTAAGTATTTCGTTCAGATCCATCGCCTGTCTCCGCTATCAGGCGGTCTTTTCCGCAGCGGGGGCCGGTTTGAGCAGATCCAGCAGCCGCCCTTCGATTTCCGCCAGCACCGCAGGGTGCTCTGTCAGCCAGGTGCGGGAATTTTCCCGTCCCTGTCCAATTCTCTCTTTACCGTATGAATACCAGGCACCGCTTTTTTCAATGAGGTTTTTATCAACAGCCAGGTCAAGCACGTCGCCGGTGCGCGAGATTCCTTCACCGTAGAGGATATCAAACTCAACCTCTTTGAACGGGGGGGCGACCTTGTTTTTAACGACCTTGACGCGGGTACGGGATCCGATAACCTGGTCCCCCTGTTTCAGTGTGGCAATCTTGCGAATATCCATACGGACGGAAGCGTAGAATTTGAGCGCGTTGCCGCCTGTTGTTGTTTCAGGATTACCGAACATGACGCCGATTTTCATACGGATCTGATTGATAAAAATCACGCAGCAGTTGGACTTGCTGATAATACCGGTCAGCTTGCGCAGCGCCTGGGACATCAACCGCGCCTGCAGCCCCATGTGGGAATCACCCATATCCCCTTCGATCTCGGCTTTCGGCACCAGGGCGGCCACCGAGTCAATAACCAGCACATCAATCGCGCCGCTCCTCACCAGAGTTTCAGTAATTTCCAGCGCCTGCTCGCCGGTATCGGGCTGCGACACCAGCAGATCATCGGTTTTGACCCCAAGTTTACGGGCATACGCGATATCGAGCGCGTGCTCGGCATCCACAAAAGCGGCAATGCCTCCGGTTTTCTGCGCTTCGGCAACAATATGCAGTGCCAGAGTTGTCTTGCCGGAAGACTCGGGGCCGTACACCTCGATCACTCTGCCTCGAGGAACACCGCCAACGCCAAGAGCCATGTCGAGAGAGATGGAACCGGTGGAAATCGCCTCCACCCCCGGAAGCGCCTCGTCATTACCGAGCCGCATGATGGCACCCTTGCCGAACTGTTTCTCGATCTGGCTCAGAGCCAGATCAATTGCCTTGTTTTTCTCCTGCATACTGTTTTTATCAGCCATAACCGGTATCTCCTGAAATATAGGATGTGTAGATTAAAAGGGGTAGAAAAGTACCATACCCGGAAGATGTATCGCAAGGTTTTATGTGACAGTTTTTATCAGATGCCATCCGGAAACTCCGGATGAGCAATGAGTGGGGAAATTTCTTTTTTTGAAGGGTCACACCTGGCAGATTCGACAGAAAACCGTGCTCCGGTTCCCCAGTCTGATCTCTTCAAGGCGGCTTCCGCAGCTTGAGCACTGCTCGCCGCCCCTGCCATACACCGTAAAGTTCTGCGGATAGTAGGCCACCGTATCCTCGGCCACCCGGCAGGTACTCCCTTCCCCGATCGACTCTTCCAGCACAGTGCGGATCACAGACGCCAGTAGAGTGCACTCCTGAACCGTCAGAGTTCCGGCACCCCGGTCCGGGCGAATTCCGGAATGGAACAGCGCTTCATTGGCGTAGATGTTCCCCACCCCCGCCACCACAGAACTGTCCATAATCAGCTGTTTAAGCGCCCCGTTCCGTTTCCGGGTTGCGGTAAAAAGGTATTCGCCGGTAAAGGCGTCCGTCAGCGGTTCCGGCCCGATATTAACGAGAAGCGGGTGTTCCTGCGGGTCCCCGGTGAACCAGGTAACAATACCGAATTTGCGCGGGTCGTGAAAGCGGAGCAACTGGCCGCCGTCAAAGATGAAATCCAGATGGTCGTGTTTTCCCGGCGGGGTGCTGCTCCGGAGCAGCCGGAGGAAACCGGTCATCCCCAAATGGATAAGTAGCCAGCCGTGACCGCAGTCGAACAGCAGGTATTTCCCTCTCCGCTCGATGCCCCGCACGGCAAGACCGGGTAAAATCCGCGCCAGTTCCACCGGCACCGGAAGCCGGAGTTTAGTCACACGGAGTACTACCTCGGTGAAGTTCCTCCCCACAAGTTCCGGTTCTAACCGGCGACGGGTCACTTCCACTTCCGGGAGTTCAGGCACACAACCCTCCACAAGCTGCTTTATTCATATGTGAAAACAAAGCCATAGCAGACAACTCACTTATTGCGTAATTCAGTCGAACCGGTCCTGGATTGGCATCCGAGGCCGGAGATTTATCGCAGAAAACAGGACAACATGGCAGTTGTTTTTTCAATTATCGCAAATCGCGTACTACCCGAATGACCTAATCTGGCATGTTCGCTGCCAACAAGTAAACCGCCGTAACTGCTTTAATGGAGAGGGTTTCCGGTGGTATATGCCGTTGAAACCTGCTATAAAATCAGCCCAATTTTGACTGATTGGCGACGATTGGATTTCATAATGCAGCCTACCGACTACTACGCTAAATAGTATGCCCACGAGATGAGGAGTAGACCATGACCAAAAGCGAACTTCGAGTGGCGTTTTTTGAATGAAAGCATATCCGCAAAGTCATCCATGAAGACGAATGGTGGTTTTCAATAATTGATATTATTTAGGTACTTACCAGCAGTGACAGGCCCCGCAAATACTGGAATGATCTGAAGAAGAAGTTGTTGACTGAAGGATATGTTGAAGTGTCCGAAAAAATCGGACAGTTGAAAATGAAGTCGCCGGACGGGAAAATGCGTCTTACCGACTGTGCAAATACCGAGACCATGTTCCGTATCATCCAATCCATCCCCTCGCCAAAAGTTGCCTGGAAGTAGGAAGAAGCTAGAAGAACAGTAGGTTATACTCTTTATCAAAGCGAGGCCTGATTCATTCTAATTCGCTGCAAGATGTTCATAATCCCCCCCAACCCCCATCTTATTATAAGAGGGGGGCTTCAAGGCAAAGGCAATTGCATATTTAATACACCACCACTTCAACTCCCATGCGTTCCTCCCCATAACCACCTGCTACCTCTTCAACAGATAACGCCGCAGCCGGTCCAGAGCCGTCCACGCAGTGAGGGTGCGCACATCGGCCCTGCTCCCGCTGAACTGAAAACGTTCCGTCCAGCAGCCGTCTGGCGCCGCCAGAGAAATAAATACGGTGCCAACCGGTTTCTCCCCGCTCCCGCCGTCCGGCCCGGCGATGCCGGTAACCGCCAAACCCAGATCACTTCCCGAAGCGAGCCGAACACCACCGGCCAAGGCCGCCGCACACTCGGCGCTGACGGCACCGAAGTTGTCCAGCAGTTCTGCCGACACCCCCAGCAACCGCTTTTTCGCTTCATTTGAGTAGGTCACCACCCCTTCGCTAAAATATCCGGAACTGCCGGGAATATCCGTAATCCTTTTGGCTATCAAGCCGCCACTGCACGACTCAGCCAGAGAAAGCGTCAAACCGGAGTTGCGAAGCAGTTCCGCCACCGCATCGTCCATACCGGTATCACCAGAGGAGAAACAATATTCCAGCAACCGGTTCCGTGCCGTTTGCAGTGCCGACGCAAGAAGTGCCTCAACCGCACTTTCCCTCTCCGCCTCTGCCCGCAGCGTCACTTTCATCCAGGGAAACGCGACGCAGATGCCTAGGGTGAGCCCCTGTTCCGGCCGGGCAATCCCCTGCAGCAGTTCATCAACTTCAGCTTCGCACGGTCCGAACAGATTCAGACTGGCGGCACGGATTATCCGTTTCCGGGGGGCCCGTTCCAGAATATATGGGATCACCGTATCACGGAGCATGACGGTCATCTCCGCCGGAACGCCCGGCATGAAAAACATGAAACTGCCGTTGTGCATCAGATGGAAACCGCAGGCGGTGCCGTTGGGATTGGGGATCAGCACTGATTTGCTCGGAATCATCGCCTGTTTGTCGTTCAACGGGCAGACGATCAGGTTGTTCAGCCGTCCGGACATTTGGCGGACATGAGCACGCGCCTCCTCATGAACAACCAGACGACGCCCGGTAGCACGTGCCGCCGCCCGCGACGTTAAATCGTCCGCCGTTGGCCCAAGCCCCCCGGTCACGATAATCACTTCGCTGACCCGGCCAAGGTCGTTCAGCGCACCGATGATGTCTTGCTCGTTGTCCCCGACCGTAAGGTGCCGCTGAATCCGCAGTCCCTCCGCAAGCAGCAGGGAAGCGACCGTACCGGCGTTGGTATCGATCACCTGCCCGCAGATGAGTTCATCGCCGATGCTCAGTGTTGAAATTTTCATGGTTCCGATACTCCTTCGCCGCTCAGCCGTTCCATGACCTCCCTGCAGGGGATTCCCGTTTCGAGGGCAATCCGTCGGCAGTCTTCATATTCGGGAGACGCCCGCAGTATCTCCCCACTACTGCCAATGATCTGCTTAAACCGTACGTTTCCCAATTCGGTGGCCCGTTCCACGATCCGCCGTTCCAGAACGATTCTTTCCGCACGGTAATGACGCACGCCGATGGCAGAAGTTTCACGCAGCAGCAGCGCGGCAAGTTCATCAAGCTGCGCCGGGCGGCAGAGGAGGGAAAGTGTCACGCCGGGGCGCCCCTTCTTCATCTGGATCGGCGTGAAAAATACGTCCAGCGCTCCCGCCTCTAAAAGACGCTCCATGGCATACCCCAAAATTTCCGGAGTGGAATCGTCGATATTGCTTTCGGCAACGATCACGTCGTCAGACCTCTCACACCCGGTGGTAGATTGCCCCAGAAAGGCCCGGAGAATGTTGGGACAGTCAGGAAAATCCCGCCCGCCCGCACCGCTGCCGACTCGTTCCAGCAGCATGGCCGGCTGCTGTCCGAACTTGCTGGTAAGAGCAGTAAGAATGGCCGCCCCGGTGGGCGTCACCCGCTCACCCGGACCACATTCGCCATGCAGCGGCACCCCCTGCAGCAGATCGGCAACGGCGGGCGCAGGAACCGGGAGTCTGCCGTGGGCACAGTCCACAAACCCGCTCCCCAGGGGAAGAGCCGAAGCGTATATCCGTTCCACCTGGAGGTATTCGAGACAGATCGCCGTAGCGACGATATCCACAATGGAGTCAACCGCACCGACTTCGTGAAAATGTACCTGGTCAACAGCCACGCCATGCACCCGCGCCTCGGCCTCCGCCAGGCGGCGGAAGATCCGCCGTGCTTTTTCCCTGACCGGACCGGACAGTCCGCTCCCGGCAATCAGAGCGTCAATCCCGGAGTAGTGCCGGTGGGTGTGGTGGTCGTGCACCGCCACATCAAATTTCAGGGCCGGCATATGCTGGCGCTCCGTCCGGCAGGTGGAAAGTTCGCAGGAGCCGTCCGGGAGGCCAAGCTTTGCCAGTTCGGCACGCAGATATTCCAGCGGCACCCCCAGATCGAGAAGTGCCGCCACGGTCATATCGCCGGATATTCCGGCCTGGCAATCAAAATAAATAATGTTCATGTCACACCCTGTTCATGAGACTTGCTGCGCACGCGGCACCGAACCCGTTGTCGATGTTGACGACCGTCACCCCGGAGGCGCAGGAGTTAAGCATCCCCAGAAGTGCCGCAATGCCGCCGAAGGAAGCGCCGTATCCGACCGAGGTCGGTACGGCAATTACCGGCTTGTTCACCAGTCCGCCGACCACCGAGGGGAGTGCCCCCTCCATCCCGGCCACCACAATGATGACCGCAGCCGCAGCCAACTGTTCGCTTCGTGCCAGCAGCCGGTGAATCCCGGCTACGCCCACATCGTACACATGCTCGACCCGATTGCCGAGGAACTCCGCAGTCACCAGCGCTTCGGCGGCAACCGGGATGTCGGACGTTCCTGCCGAAACAACCAGAATGGTTCCCTTCCCCTGCTGCTCCGGCGGCTGCTGTTCGAGCGTCAGGCAGCGGGCAGCAGAGTGATAGATTGCCGCCGGCAGAGCCTGGATAACCCGCGCCGCCTTCTCTCCGTCCAGTCGCGTTACGAGGATGTTGCTCTCCTTGTCAGCCATGGCGGCAGCGATCGCCACTATCTGCTCCACCGTTTTACCTTCTCCGAAAATCATTTCCGGCATCCCCTGGCGCAGTTGACGATGGTGATCAATCTGGGCGCAGCCGATATCCTGAAACGGAAGCTGGCGCAGTTCCCGCACAGCGTCAGCCACGGAGAGCCCCCCCTGCCGGACCGAATTAAGCATTTTTTCCAGATATTCCTGATTCATGTACACGACCCCGCGATTCTATCCGTTTGTTGATGCAGTTATACCATGCATGGGTTGGTTTTCCACGCAAAACCTGCTGTCAACGCAGTAAATTGAGCACATCAAAAAAATGTTCGGCGGTTTACTTTCTCCCGATATCTGTGCTACAACGTCGCCATTACTGAAACACGCGAGGTTGAAAAATGGGTAAAACAACTGCGGAAAAAATTTTTGATGCTCATCTGGTAAACGAGCCGTTTCCCGGCACCAAAGTGCTGCGCCTCGATGCGGTGCTCTGCCATGAGATTACCACGCCGATCGCCATTGACGACCTGATCCGGCGCGGTAAAGATCGCATCTTTGACACGACGAAGATCAAGGCGGTTATTGACCATGTCACCCCCAGCAAAGACACGAAAACCGCGACCCAGGCAAAAATCCTGCGTGACTGGGCCCGCCGTCACGACATCAAGGACTTCTTTGATGTGGGCGCCAACGGTGTCTGCCATGCCCTCTTTCCGGAGCGCGGCTTTATCCGTCCCGGCTACACGGTCATCATGGGAGACTCACACACCTGTACCCACGGTGCTTTCGGTGCCTTTGCCGCCGGCGTCGGCACGACCGATCTCGAAGTCGGTATCCTGAAAGGGGTCTGCGCCTTCCGCCAGCCAAAAACAATAAAGTTCAACGTGAACGGCACACTCCCCAAAGGGGTGTATGCCAAAGACGTCATTCTGCACATTATCGGGAAAATCGGCGTTAACGGCGCGACCGACCGGGTGATGGAATTTCACGGTTCCACCATTGACGACATGAGCATGGAGTCCCGCATGACGCTCTGCAACATGGCCATTGAAGCGGGCGGCACATCGGGGATCTGCCAGCCGGATATGACGACAGTAGAGTACCTGTGGCCGTTTATTAAGGATGATTTTGCCGGTCGTGAAGCGGCTCTGGCTGACTATTCCGAATGGCGCGCCGACGCGGATGCTGAATATGACCAGACCATAGAGATTGATGTTGCCACCCTGCAGCCAACGGTGACCTTCGGCTACAAACCGGATCAGGTGAAGACCGTAACTGAAATGGCCGGTGCGCCGCTCGACCAGATTTACATCGGCTCCTGCACCAACGGCCGGATTGAAGATCTGCGCATAGCGGCGCAGATCCTGAAAGGGCACAAACTGGCTCCCAATGTTCGCGGCATTCTTTCGCCGGCAACCCCGGCAATTTTCAAGAGCGCGGCAAAAGAAGGGCTGATCGACATCTTTATGGAAGCCGGTTTCTGTGTCACCAACCCCACATGCGGCGCCTGTCTGGGGATGAGCAACGGTGTTCTGGCCAACGATGAGGTCTGCGCCTCAACCACAAACCGGAACTTCATGGGACGCATGGGCAAAGGGGGCATGGTGCACCTCATGTCTCCGGCCACGGCAGCGGCCAGCGCAATTGAAGGAAAGATTGCCGACCCGAGGAAGTATCTGTAATTAAGTAAAAAATTTCCGCTTTGAGGAGTAGCGTATATGAAAACATTCGGAGGCCCGGTCCTCTTTCTTGACCGCAGCGACATCAATACTGACGAAATTATTCCGGCCAAGTACCTGACAGAGATCACCAAAGAGGATCTGAAACCGTACATCCTGGAAGATCTGAAACTGCCCGGTTTTGACCCTAAAGGGGAAAAGACCCGAAACGCCAGAGTTGTTGTTTCCCGTGCCAACTTCGGCTGCGGTTCCTCCCGCGAACATGCCCCCTGGGTGTTTGAGGTCAACGGTATAACCGCTGTTATTGCAGAATCTTTTGCGCGTATCTTCCGTCAGAATATGTTCAACTGCGGCATGGCTGCCATTGAACTGCCGGTTGCCGATCTCGACGAGATTTTTGCCCATAGCGGCGAAGCGGATGCTGCCATGAGCATCGACATCGAGGCCGGAGTTTTGACCATGAGTGGCGGCGGAAAGCAGAAAACCTTCAACTTTGAAATTTCCCCCTTTGACAAAGCCCTGGTTCTGGCCGGCGGCTGGGTCGATTACGCCGATCAGAAATATTAAGCGCAGTCGCAATCCCGCATAACAGAAAAGCCCCTTTTCAGGGGCTTTTCTGTTTAAAAGTGCTTGCTTAAGCCAAGATGGAAACTCACATCAGGCGCTGTGGCTACCGCCACATCCTCCGCAACCCCGATATCCAGCAGGTAATCCCCCGGCAGCCTGAGCCCCCCCCCTACTATCAGCAGCAGTGCACTTTTTGAAACTTCATCGAGAGAACTGTCGCGATACAGGGGAGTATTACCGTTAAGCTGCACTTTGAACGTGATCCATGAAGCCGGCTCCCAACCG
Organism: uncultured Geobacteraceae bacterium; assembly: GCA_903852495.1. Lineage (GTDB taxonomy): Bacteria > Desulfobacterota > Desulfuromonadia > Geobacterales > Pseudopelobacteraceae > JACRCG01. The sequence continues at coordinate 44,119 of CAINRC010000181.1, forward strand.
ATACCAAAGGTGCCGATCCCCGCCAGCGGGTTTTGCTGGTCACGCAGGACATCACCTTTTGTCATAGCGACCCCGCCAAGTGAAGCGAATATGCCGAGGGTCCCCCACTCGGTATAGTTATTCATACTGCCGCAGAATTGCAGGGTGAAATCGGTGCTTCCGCTCCCCAGCAGGAGCGAACTGTCGCCGACAGGAAACTTGACCGCTGCTTTCAGCGCAAGTCTGTCATGGTCCACCTCACTCCGCACATCATACAGGCTGAACCCTCCGGTCAGGGAGACGTCGCCGATCCCGGAACCGGCACGGTTCATCAGCAGCCGATCACTGCCATCCTTGCGGTAGCTGTAATTCAGCCGGTTTTTCGGGGCGGTGTCCCGCCCCCCCTGCGGCAGTGAGAACGCTTTATGCCAATTGATGATAAAGCTATCCAGGAAACCGCCCCCCTGCCAGATGTAGGGGATTTCCACTCCCATTTCCCACCGTGGTGCAATGCCGTACCGGGCCGCAAAGGTTGTGCGCCATGTTTCGCCATCAAGCGTTATCTGCTCCCGCGCCGTGTTGTGCACAGTATAATTGCTGGACAGGTCCTGATCCAGAATTATGCGGAACGCCCCGGCCGGCACAATATCAGCGCCGGTATCGTGCGGAAGCCCGTAGATCTGGATCAGCGGACTTTGATTACTGGTTCTGAACGGGGTAATGCCCGATTCTGCCGCAAGCGCGGGACGAACGGGGAGGGACAGACAGATTGACAGGAGCAGACTGCTGACAGCAATTAGACGTTTTGTGTTTCTCACGGGGCGGACTCCACGGGAAAATGGAATTAATACAGAATTGAGTTTCCTCATCAGTAGTGCAAAATCATTTTGGAACCGGTTACGGCGCTTGATTTTTTTTTAACAATACTATACTGTCACGGCGACTATACACACGTTGCAAGGGAGGCACAATGTTTGGATTTGGCATGCCGGAAATGATAATCATACTTGTCATCGTACTGGTTGTTTTCGGGGCGGGAAAGCTCCCGGAAATCGGTGGAGCGCTTGGTAAAAGTATCCGAAACTTTAAGAAGGCTTCCGATGGCAAAGACGAGATCGAAATCAAGCCGAAGAGCGAGGACAGTGACAAGAAGGCGTGAACTGATCTGACCGCCCGGAAACTGCACAATTAAAAAGAGGGGGGAGAGGCGTATGCCTCTCCCCCCTCTTTTCTTGTCGCCCGGTGGTGGTCAGGAATTCAGGTACTCACCGATTTTTTCTGACAGGGTGCGGTAAATACGGCGGCATTCGTTTTCATCCTTTTCCAGCAGCGTCACCCGGAAACCCTGCAGCGGGGTGGAGAACGAAGAAAGCGGCACAACGCAGATGCCGGTTGCCGCCAGGATCTGGTACACGAAACGTTTGTCAGGAGAAACCCCCGGCTTGTTTATCAACCCATCAACAAGTTCCTTCACCTCATGGTTGGCAATCGCTATTGACTGCCGGTTGTTCAGCAGACCATCCTTGAACGCAACGGCCATGTAAAAAGCGCCGTTGGTGCGGTTCACCTGCAGTGCAGATAGCTGGCTGAGACAGTCGTAAGTGATGTTACTCATCTTTTCATAACTGGCAATACGCTGCGCCAGATACGCGGAGTACTCCGGGTGCTGAACGATTTCCGGAATTACCATCTGCGGCAGCGTTGTTGAACAGACCTCGTTCATCTTGCTGGTCAAGATCAGGTTGATATATTTTTTGAAACTTTCGTCCTTCTGGCCGTTATACACTTCTATCCAACCGCAGCGTGATCCGGGCCAGGGGAGTTCTTTGGAAATACCTTTGAGCGAAATGGCCGGGACATCACCAATCACATCACTGATCGGCACCGTACTTTTTCCGTTATACACAATATTTATGTACACTTCGTCGGCGATGATAAACAGGTCATTTTCACGGGCAACAGCCACTATTTCCTGCAGCATCTCCTTCGTGTAGACCATGCCGGTCGGATTATCCGGGTTAATCAGCATAATCGCACAGATATTCGGATTGTAGCGGATACTGCTGCGCAGGTCGTCCATATCCGGATACCAGTTGTTTTCCGGTTTGAGCCGGTACAGTGAGGGGGCGGCGTGGGCATGGCCGATCTCCCCCAGGGTATGGGTCGTGTAGGACGGTGACGGCATAAGCACGCGCGCCTCGGGACGGAGACTGCCGTAAACCTTGGCGATCGCATCGCCCAGGCCATTGAAGAAGATGATGTCATCGGGGGTGATCTGGGCGCCGCCGCGTCCGTTGGTGGTGGCACAGATAAACTCACGGGTCTCAAGCACGCCACGGGTATGGCAATAGCCCCAGGAACGGTTGTCCATTACGGATTTAGCGACAATTTCCTTCATCCACTCCGGGATAATTTCGCCTTTGACAATCGGGTCGCCTATGTTTTCCCAGTTGATCTTGACGCCATGTTTCTGCAGCTTTTCTGCCACATTGACGATATTTCTGATTTCATACGTCAGTTCACCCGTACCTGGCGGTGTCAGTTCGATTCTCATGTGCTTCCTCCCTCTGTGAATATTCTGAATGTTATCTGGCACTTCTAAAATAAAAAAGCCGCAGGCTTTTCTGCCCACGGCTTCCGATTATCTATTGAAACAGAACGACAATCAGCAGACTATGGGCAATCCTGCGGCTGTACCCGCCGCGGCGGTAATAGCTCGTTCTGCGTATGCCCTAATTGTGATTATCATAGGCGGAGTCAATATCATACCGATACCGGGACGTCAATTGTTATTCCAGTTTTACGTAACACGACTCAGCGCCCCGGCCCCACCAGCAGCCTGCCATCCTCGTCCTGCCAGCGGATCCAACCGGTTGTTCCCTGATCTATCTGCACCAGGCACCAGGAATTTTCCGTTTTTTGTACCCTGAATACCTGCTTTGGCGTCAGCACAGCAGCCTGTTCACCGCCTGGCTGCCGCAGCAACTGGTAGTACTTCGGTTGAAGGCCGGGGAGCATACGGCAGGTCTGCCGTTTAAAAAACTGCTCCCACGATTGAAAACCCCCCGTATTCTCCGGACGAATCCAGGCTTCCCGGCCGGCATCATCATACACGACCCGCAGCCAATCGCCTTTGCGGGCAGAAACGATCAGTGGCGCTGCCCCTTCATACGGGGCAAATATCCACTCGTTTCCGGGTACGGCCGGACTATTCAGCACTCCCATCCGCACCAACCCCGGTTCTTCAAACAGCTGCAGCGGCTGATTATGCCCTGACAGCGAGTCTGATTGCGGCAGAAGGAACAGCCCGATCCCCGTATAAGGCCTCATGCGCTGAGGAGGTGCGGCAAACAGGAGTGAAACGCTCACCAGCAGAACAAGGGGGATCAGAAAAAGGATTCGGCGACAGGAAGCCATCAGTCAAACAGGCTCCGTAGATGTTCCAGATAGGCCGCCGCTGATTGCGGATCACTGTCTTCGGGTGCCCACACCGCCTTTTCCTCTTCTGCCAACGGACGGAAGGGGCCCGCCTTGGCTTCGTAGAACACGGTGCCTGACTCCAGGGAGAATGCCGTATGGTAGACCCCGGGGAGAATCTCAGCAGCAAGGATGCCGCCGGCATGGGACAGGAGAACCGTTTCGACTACCTCACCGGCATCCGTGAAGGTGACAACTCCCAGCCTTCCGCTCATGAGCACAAAAGCTTCATCCTTCTCCGGATCAAGATGGCGGTGCGGCCTGATGTAGGAACCTGGTTCTATGGCATTCAGGAGTCGGTGGCAGCGGGAATCATCGGACGGGTGGAAATTATGGTTTTTACGCAGTCTCGGGTTCAGCCGGGCTTCGGCACTGACCTGGCCCAGCAGTTCACGGGTGATGATTTTCATCTAGCGATCCACAAGGGCGAGCATGTTGCCGTCAAAATCCTGAACCACCGCCATCTTGCCCCAGGGACTGGACTCAAGCGGCTCCACAAAATGGACGCCGCCGTTTTTCAGGGTTTCACAAAGTGCAGCGATGTTCTCCACCTTGAGGGTGATGCCGGTGTGGCGCCCCACCAGGTTGCGGGCATCCTCATGCAGCGCCAGCGAAACCCCCAGCGTTGTTGTCGTGCCGGGGAAAAATTCTATAAGCATCTCGCTCTGGCCGGCAACCGGCAGGCCGAGAAGATCGACGTAGAATGATTTTGCCCGCGCCAGATCCGTAACAAAAACAACAATATTTTTCAGCAGTAGTGACATGGCAGACCTTTTTTAATTTTACTATTTCTGCGACAGGCGATGTACGCACTCCACCATGAAGCGGGCATTTTCAGGCGGGACAGTCGGCAGGATGCCATGCCCGAGGTTGAAAATGTGTCCCGGTCGGCCGGCGTTTTCATCCAGCACCCGCTTGACTTCACGCTCGATAATTTCCTTTGTTGCAAACAGCACGGTCGGATCGAGGTTGCCCTGCACCGCCATCTGCGAACCGAGAATATCGCGGGCCGCGCCCAGGCTGACGTGCCAGTCGAGTCCCATAACATCGCCGCCGGCTTTCCGCACTGTATTCAGCATCGCCCCGGATCCTTTAACGAAATGAATAACCGGCGTTTCCATCCGGTTCAACCCGTTGATCAGCCGCGTAGTATAGGGGAGCACATAGCGTTCATAATCAGCCGGGGAGAGAATACCGCCCCAGGTATCAAAAATCTGGATGCACTGAGCACCAGCAGTAATCTGGGCGTTCAGATATTCCATACTCATGGTGGTGATTTTTTCCATCAGGGCAGCGTAGACGTCCGGTGCGGCATACATCATCCGCTTGATCTGGGCAAAATCCTTGGAGCCTTTTCCCTCAACCATATAGCAGGCGAGGGTAAACGGAGCGCCGCCGAAACCGATGAGGGGCACTTTCCCGGCCAGTTCGCGGCGCAGTATTTTGATCGTTTCCAGGACATAGGGGACATCCTGTTCCATCTGCGGAATACGCAATTTTTCCACATCCGCCATGCTGCGGATCGGGCTTTCAAACACCGGCCCCGGAACAAAATCCAGCTTCATCCCCATCGGTTCTACCGGAGTGAGGATATCGGAAAACATGATCGCAGCGTCCACGCCGAGAATGTCAACCGGCTGAATACTAACCTCAGCAGCCAGTTCAGGGGTTTTGCACAACTCCAGAAACGTACATTTGGAGCGAACCGCCATGTACTCGGGGAGATAACGACCAGCCTGCCGCATCAGCCAGACCGGTGTCCGGTCAACCGGCTTACCCCAACAGGCATCAAGAAATCTTGTATTCATTGTAAGTTCTCCTCAGTAACGCGCAAGGCGTAGAAATCGGCTTAAAAAGCGTGGCATTGTAATTTTAAACAGCGTGAGAAGTCAAATAATTTAGGTCATGCCGCCTCAACGGAAAACGCTCTTCTCCCGAACACAACCCGGTCCCCCGGATACAGTTTGCGACCGCGACGAAGTTCCACTTCGCCGTTCACCGAAATGTACCCCTCTGCAATCATAAGTTTTGCCTCGCCGCCTGAAGAGACCGCATTTTCGGCTTTGAGCAGACTATCAAGCTTGATATATGGTGTCGTTATCTGCATGGTTTTTTGGTGCCCCCCTGATTCCTATTCAGCAACTTGTTCGGTATTTCCTGCCTGCTGGTTTTTGCCTATCGCCCCGCAAGCCGGGCACTTATACTTCCCCCAGTAGAACGCCAGAAAGATCAAACCGGGTATGTACCCGAGCAGAAAACCGGCAATTACAATGAATTTTGGAGCTTTATAGTTCGCAAGCCATGTCTTCATTTCCCCTTCATGGCCACACGCAAGACATTTCCGAATATGACTGCCGGTGTCCAACGCATCAGAGGTGGCAATAGGCGGGGAACTGTCTGAAGACTTATTTTTCATCCAGGCGGAGAAGGCGATAGAACCGCCAACAATGACGAACAACAGTATTACAATTTCCATTACAAATTCCCTCGTATTAAGAACAGCGTAGGTGTGGGGTTAATTGCAGGTACCTGCAGAATCGGAGCTTATCCCGTGCCTGACACGGTAGTCAATGAAATACATTCCAATAGTGCAATACGACGGGGTGACATTGGGGGAGAAAACAAGACTGGATGCCTACGGCAGGTGAGCTTTAAACACCGGCAGAAACTTTATACGGTAATACATCAATCCTATCTGTTCACGAATGGCAGTATCAGCCAAATACAATGCGTGGGGGTTGGGCAGGCAATCCATGAACGTCATCAGGGAGGTATCCACCTTGAAGTCAACGGTATAGGGGTACACCACGAACCCTTTGTTTTCAAAAAGCAGCTTTGCCCGTGGCATGTGAAAAGCTGATGTCACAAGCAGAATCGATGGTTTTTTCTGACCCAGTAATTTCTTTACGGCAGACGCTTCCTGCTCCGTGTTCTGAACTTCCCCTGTCACAAAAACATCACGTTCCGGCACACCCACGGACAGTGCAAACTTTTTCAGTGTAACCCCTTCCGGCGTTGCACCTTTTTCCCACGGTAAAAGCCCGCCGGTAAACACCAGTTTTTTTGATTTACCCAGTTTGTAGAGATCCACCCCGCCAAAGAAGCGATCCGGGTCACACCATTCCGTAACTATCCCGCCTGATGATTTAACATTAGTCAGCATCCCGCTCAGCACAACGATTGCACTCGCCTCCGGCACTGTCTCCGGACTTGCCTTGACCGCAAAATTTTCAGCGAATCGGATAAACTGATTTGCAACCACCGGGGTACTGAAAAGATACAGCAAGGCAATCCCCATGAACGCAACTATAGGTTTTCTTCTTATTGATCCATACGCAACCAAAATGCAGACGATCACAATCGGTGAGAGCAGCAACGGTAATAGCTTGTGGAGGTAGATCATGGGGAAACCCTGGGACCTCAGAGACTCTATAGGCTGACGATGTACTGAAAACAATCTACCTTTAATTTGTTATATTTCAAACAAATATTTTTTAATAATATTGCAAACGAACAACAGGAAAAGTACAACTACCACAACTGACAGATAACCGGAAATCAGCAAGTAGGAAAAGCCAACCAACGGGTATAGAGCCACTCTTATCGCCGCTTTTAGCAGTGGCATGTCCTTAATATAGTTTGCCGCTGCTGGACCAGTGCGATAATACCAGGCAACAAATTTCTGCCCAAGACTATTGGTCAGCAAATACCTGTCTCGAAATTGCCGAAGGATTTCTACCTGTCCGGCCATTGGCGATCCAAATGCCATCGTAGCGATAAAACAGCCCCCTTTTTCATTGTTTCTTGTCGTAAAGGATGTCGGGGTTGAAGCTGAAGATTCTAATCCCCGTTCATCCAGATAGATCACCTGCCAGAAATACTGCGTGTTTGCTTGAAGGATGCCGGATGGAACAGTGAAAGAATTTTTGTTGGCTGCATCGAAGGTACTGGAATAAATGATGTCACCTGAAGCATTTTTTATGGTCCACTGGCTTGACTTATGCGTATCGCCGTCATAATCCACAAACACAGATGCAAAAAAAGTTACAGGTAGTACTGCGTCAGAGCCATCGGCAGGATACATATTTATCGGTTGAGCCGGCCGTGTGTTTATTTGTGCGGAAAGCGGGATATTTTTGGTGACTCCGGCAGACACCACTTGAAGTTCCCCTGGATCGGTCGTCTTCCCCGCATGTGCAGTATATGTTACTTGGAAGCCAGTCGAAGCAGCTGATTCCAGCACTGAAACGCTGGGCAGGGAAACTGAATAATTCTGGTTATTAGCCGTGAAAGAGACATTTGTTAATGGTACTGACCCATTATTCGTTACTGTGAATGGAACAGTTTGGGATGGTTGATCCGGCAGTAATCGCATACCGAAATCAGCTTCGGATGGGCTTAGGACAAACGAGGCGCCGGGCACGACAGCAAAGTTAATGGCATAAACATTTTTCTCGATTCCGCACTCGTTGGTGCCTGCCCTGATTCTGAAATACCCGCCTTCACCCCAATCTGGTCCCCAGGTGTTCTTGACTATCCAGGATTGTTCAGCATCATCGTAACCGACAATAGTGACGGAATGGTTTCCTTCAATAAAGCCGTCTACATGACTGTAGACTCCCGATTCGTAGGACATAAAGTCCTCGTAAATAATATAGGTCGTGTATAATGGCCCATACTGAACAAGAGCGCTTTTTATAGATTCAACTGACGTTGCAACATCCTCAAAACCTGTAACCCGATAGGTGTTTTGCTGCATCATGGTGGTACAGGTTCCATCTATTCCGGTTTCCCCGGAACTGTAGGGAGCATCGGTTTCAAGTGGAATACCGGTTGTCTGCAAGTATGACAGCGCACGGTCAAGGTACCCGCCTTTGCACCCCAGATTAGTGGTATCGCACGATATTAACGCTTGCTCCGAAAGACTCAAATCCTTATCAGGCGTATTACTTGTAATGAGCACACGTGATTCGAGAACTGCTGCAGCGCTAATTGCCCAGCATGAGCTGCACCCTTTCTGTGCTTTGACCCTTGAGACGTAATTGTGGCCATTAACGTTTCGCCAATCAAATTTAGTGGGGAGATTGCCTGCGGGCGAATACCGGGACGTCTTGGCTTGTGTCTTTGGGACAGGCATATTGAACGTTGCCGGCATGTAGAAGTATTTTTTTTTCGTTGCGGGTAGTTTCGATAGGGACGTTTCACCGGCAACCCAGTTGGCGCCTTTGTCGCGGATGGCCTGATTGATGGTGGTCGCGTCAAGCGCCAGCAGAGGAGTAGTAACAAACACAAGTAGCAGAGAGAAAACAGCAGTCATCGCACATTTTTTCATACTCGTATTATCCCCACGCATTTCTTTTTTGACGTACTCGTACTAAAGCAACGATTCATTTGTTTTACTATCGGTAGCGATTAATTTTAACCGCAATTATGAATAGCTACGGTTGTTTTCTTGTTTTTAATGGTCGTGAATTTTTCTCCACAATATTGCGTATTCCCCCCTTATGCAATAACAGAAATACGATAAGGCAAAGGGAAGGTCAGTGCAATGATTACCAGATTGTCAGTATCAAGACAGGGGACGGCGGGCAGGTACGGTTTGGACATCTTTTTAAAAGGGACTTCTTGCCAGTATCAGCAGTATGGTGTCTATAGCACACATATACAAGGAGCGGTAATGGAGCCATTTAATAAGATAACCGGCTTTGAGTGGGACAGTGGTGACGAACAGAAGGACATAAAGCATGGCGTTGCGCCAGCTGAGGCCGAGCAGGTGTTTTTGAATGAGCCGCTTTTGATTCTTGATGATCTGAAACACAGCGATACGGAACTGCGTTATCATGCTTTAGGGCGAACAACTGATGGACGGTTTCTCCATATTACCTTCACCATCCGCACCAATAAAATTCGGGTAATCTCCGCCAGAGATATGCACCGGAAGGAGCGAGCAATTTATGAACAAGAAACTTAAAGAAATTCCAAAATTGCCAACGAAGCCGAAGAGCGTGACTTTTGGCTGGTTCACGATACAACTGAGTATTTGGACTGGTCTAAAGCAAAAAAAATTTCATTCCCAAACTTGAAACCTACGACTCAATCTATCTCCCTGCGTCTTCCTCTTTGGATGTTGGACTCCATAAAGACGACCGCCAACCGCCAGGATGTCCCGTATCAGTCATTAATTAAAGTCTGGTTGAACGAAAAACTTGAAGAATCGCACATCGGAGCCAAGTAAGCCGTCGCCAAACTGACTATGCTTGCCAAACAAAAAATCCCCCCTTAACTTACACAGCTAAGGGGGGATTTTTTGAGAACAGGCAGGGGATAGTACACACGAGAAGAGGGGTTACCATGCTTGGCAACCCCTCTTCAATCTATCTGATTTGCTTAGTTTTTTATGGCGGAAGAGCAGAGATTCGAACTCTGGGAGCTGTTACACTCGGCGGTTTTCAAGACCGCTGCCTTAAACCACTCGGCCACCCTTCCATTGTCATGCGTGTGGCGTTATAGCACACTTGTTTTCAATTTTCAATCTGCTTGCGAATATAGAGCAACACTCATCGCACGATCCGTTCCAGCCCCCCCATATAGGGCAGCAGCGCCGGCGGGATCAGCACAGAACCATCCTCCTGCTGATAATTTTCCAGAACAGCTACCAGAGTACGCCCGGCAGCCAGACCGGAACCGTTCAGGGTATGGACGAACTCCGGCTTACCCTTTTCATCTTCGCGGAAGCGGATCGATGCTCGACGCGCCTGGAAATCTCCGAAATTGCTGCATGAGGATATCTCGCGATAGCAGCTCTGCCCCGGCAGCCAGACTTCAAGGTCGTATGTCTTGGCCGACGAGAAACCGATGTCACCGCTGCACAGCGCCATGACGCGATAGGGAAGTCCCAGCAGCTGCAGCACCTTTTCGGCGTGTCCGGTCAAAGTTTCCAATTCGGCGTCCGACCGGGACGGATGGACAAATTTCACCAGCTCCACCTTGTTGAACTGATGCTGACGGATCAACCCGCGGGTGTCCTTGCCGTAGGAACCGGCCTCCCGGCGGAAGCAGGGGGTATAGGCACAATAGCTGATCGGCAGATCACTTTTTTTGAGGATTTCACCGCGATGGATGTTGGTCACCGGCACTTCAGCGGTCGGAATCAGGTAGAACTCCGGATCGACCAGCTTAAACAGATCATCCTCAAACTTGGGAAGCTGGCCGGTCCCCTGCATGGAATCTCGGTTAACCATGAACGGAGGGAGTACCTCCTGATAGCCATGCTCCCCAGTATGCAGGTCAAGCATCAGGTTGATCAGTGCCCGCTCAAGACGCGCTCCGGCCCCCCGGTACAGGGTAAAACGGGCGCCGGTTATCTTGGCCCCCCGCTCAAAATCAAGGATCCCCAGATCCTCGCCCAGATCCCAGTGCGGCTTCGCGGTAAAGGGGAGCTCCTGCGGCTCTCCCCAGCTCCTGACCACCACGTTGTCGGACTCAGACCGGCCGATCGGGGTCGTGGCGTGCGGGAGGTTCGGTACTGTGAGCAGGAAGTAGTTCAGCTGTTCATCAACCTGATTCAGCTCTTCATCCAGCACCTTGATTTTCTGGGATACGTCCCGCATCTCCAGAATCTTGTCCTGTACCTGGCTTTTGTCCTTGGTGCGGCCAATCAAATCCGAAACAGAATTGCGCAGCGCCTTGAGCGTTTCCCCCTCTTTCAGGAGAGCGCGCCGTTTTTCATCAAGTTCTCTAAAACCACCCAGAACGGAATCACCGCCACGGGTACTGAGGCGCCGTTCAGCCTCATCCAGATTTTCGCGAATATATTTCATGTCAAGCATCGGGAAACACCTTTATTTTTCGGTAGTAAGCGTGTATTTAGTAGCACCTGCACAGTTCTACGTCAATGCAAAAGAGCCCCATGAAATCAATAACAGCCCACATTCTTGTCGCCATTATGCTTCTCCTTCTGCCGCTGCAGCTCCATGCCGAAGAGCTAGTCATCACCGCCGTGGGTGACATTATGCTGGCCGGGATATGGACGCCGACCCTGCGGCAAAACGGCTATGGCCATCCGTTTATCGGGGTCAAAAATGTGCTGGCCGCAAGCGATATCAACCTCGCCAATCTGGAGTCACCCATAGCCGTGGGTGGACACGAGTATTTTGAAAAGCAGTTCCGCTTCCGGGCCGAACCACAGGTGGCCCCCGCACTCCGGGCGGCCGGTTTCAATCTGGTGACCCTCGCCAATAACCACAGCATGGATTTTGGCGGTGAAGCGCTGGCAGAAACCCTGCGCCATCTGAGCGCCAACGGCATCGCCTGGATCGGGGCCGGTAAAAACCTGACAGAAGCCCGCAAAATGGCGCTCTATTCCATCAAGGGCAAAAAAATTGCCTTCCTTGGCTACTCTCTGACCCAACCGATCGAATTCTTTGCCGGAACGGATCGCCCCGGCACCGCCCCCGGTTATGAGAAGCTGGTAACAGCCGACATCACCGCTGCCCGGAGTCAGGCAGACTACGTTATTGTCTCTTTTCACTGGGGAAAAGAAGCCAACAGCACGGTTCAGGCGTATCAGCGGGCCGCCGCGCACAAGGCCATCGACGCCGGTGCCGATGTGATTATCGGCCACCACCCCCACATATTGCAGGGGGTAGAACGGTACAATCGCGGCATTATTTTCTACAGCCTGGGCAATTTTGCCTTTGCCAGCAAGAGCAAAACCGCTGACGTCAGCGCCATGATCCGCCTCCGTCTGAATGACGAACGTCGGGAAGCGGAAATTCTGCCGCTTGATGTTCTGCACCGGCGGGTCGGTTTTCAGCCGCAGTTGCTCACCGGCGAACGGGGTGCTACCGTTATAAAAAAATTGAGCGACCTGTCTGTGCCGTTCAATACGAAGATCCAGAGTAAAGAGGGCAGATACACCATACCATTCTAATGTCAGGAGTTGCGGAAACCCCAAAGATAACCTTGGCGAATTTTCCGGTTTTAAAAAATACATGAAAATACTCCTCACAACCCTGCACGCCAAATACTCCCACGCATCTCTGGCTCTCCCCTGCCTGGCGGCCTACTGCCGGGACATTCCAGGCTGTGACATAACGCTCCGCGAATGGACCGTCAATGAACCGCGTGAACATCTCCTGAGGTTGGTAATGGCAGAACAGGCCGATCTGATCGGTTTCTCCTGTTATATCTGGAATATCGAGCAGACCCTGAAAATCGTGTCCGATATCAGGAAAATTGCTCCGCACGTTCGTATCGTACTGGGAGGGCCGGAAGTATCCTTCGGGATATTTGAACTTATGCACGACAACCCTGCGGTGGATTTTGTGATCAAGGGTGAGGGGGAAGCAGCGTTCCGCAGTCTGGTTGAATCCCTGATACAGGAGGAAAGTGGCCATCTGCGAGGGGGATTGGCAGAGGTGGACAATCTGTTTTTCCGGGATGGTGATGATACGGTTTCGGGGCCGCTCAGCAGGGAGAACCTTAAACTTGACACGCTCCCGTCCCCCTTTACGGCCGGACTGGTAGCGCCCGCCAAGCCGCTGATGTATTACGAAACCTCCCGTGGCTGCCCCTTTTCCTGCGCCTTCTGCCTGTCATCGGTTGAGGGGGGGGTACGTTCTTTCGGCCTGGACAGGATAAAAAGCGACCTCCTGTTTTTGATGGACCGCACGGTGCCGCAGATAAAGCTGGTGGACCGCACGTTCAACTATGACGCCGGACGGGCGGACACAATCTGGGAGTATATCCTGGAGCATAACCGGGGGAGCCATTTCCACTTTGAAATCGCCGCCGACCTGCTGACCGACAGCAATCTGAACATTCTGGCGCGGGTTCCGGCGGATACGTTCCGCTTTGAAATCGGGATCCAGTCCGCCTCGCAGACCACCTTGGAGCAGGTAAAGCGCTCCGCCGACCTGCAGCGCATTTTCGCCGCCGTGCGCCGCCTTACCGCCGAAACAAAGGTTGAACTGCACCTGGATCTTGTGGCCGGATTGCCGGGTGAAACCTATGACGGCTTCCTTGGTTCACTGCAGGCGGTTGCCGATCTGCACCCCGCTGACATCCAGATTGAGCCGCTCAAAATGTTGAAGGGAGCGCCCATGCGCGAAATCGGACGGCGGGAGGGATATGCCTTTTCCGACTACCCCCCCTATACGATTCTGCATACTCCGTGGCTTTCCTATGAAGATATCTGCCGGGTTGAGACGGTCGGGCGGCTGCTTGATCTTTTCACCAAACAGGGGGGGTGTGCGACTGCGTTCCGGGTTCTGCAACGCGTCATGCCGTTTTCCGTAATTCTCGACCGCATGGCACGGGAGGTGGGTAATGAAAACCTTTCCAGCCTGTCCAGCCGGAGAGTTTTTGAACTTTTTGCCCGACTGGCGGGATCACTGGTGGCGGAGCCAGAACGTGCCCTGCTGAACGATGCGCTGTTCTTCGATTACTGCAGAGTGGAGATGCCACTGATGGGGAAACTCCCGTCGTTTGCCGCTCAACGGCAGGCGGACTGTGCCTGGCCTGGACGAAAAGAGCTTCCGGAAGCGGTCGCCATGGCCGAGGGAAGCCGGGTCAAAGCGTTCCGCTGCACGTTTATGCATGATTACCGGAGCGATCCCTGGCAGGGGGGAGAAGTGCCGCTCACCTTCGTCTACACATCCTCTCCCGGACGCGGACTGCAGGTGGAAGCGTTTCCCCTGTAACTGGCTAGAGCATCTACACTGAAAACGGCAGTTCGAATAACACGATTTTTCCCAGGCCTACTACATCCCGTACAGCAGATATTTTTCCCGCATCCTGCCGAACTCAGCCAGATCACGGGCCCAGCGGCCAACGATCTCATCCGGGCGCTTCCCTCCCCTGGTCAGCAGCATCCCGGCTTCACTGTCACCGACTTCAACCCCATACCCCCCATACATCTTGAAGCGGTCCGGATGTACCTCGTACATTGCCTGTGTCAGGTGCAGTCCGGTCAGAACCGACTTGGCCAGTTTCCGGTTCGTTATGGTAACGGTGACACCATTGCACACGGTGTCCCGGTAGGGGTTGCCGGCGCCGGTCGGCACAAAACTGGTCGCGGTGAAACGTACTCCCGGAATCATCCGTTTTTCCAGATTGGCAGCCACCGCCTTGGCATCGAGCCACGGCGCGCCGTATTGTTCGAAGGGGGTTGACGTCCCCCGGCCGACGGAGAGATTGGTTGTTTCCAGTGTGCCGCTCCCCGGATAGAGGAACGCGCCGGCCAGACTCTTCATGTTGGGGGAGGGGTTGATCCAGGTGAGGCCTGTCTCGTCAAAATACATACTGCGGCGCCACCCCTGCATGGCAACTACGCGCAGATCACAGCCGATGCCGAACTCCTCATTGAACATCCGGGCCAGTTCGCCAACCGTCATACCGTGCCGGGTCGGCACCCGGTGAATACTGGTGAGGCAGCCGCACCCATCCTTCGTGTCCGGCAAGGGGGTTTTCGGGATCGCCCCGCCGACGTCAATGCCATTAATCGGATTGGGGCGGTCAAGCACCACAAAGGGGATGCCTGACGCTTTTGCCGCCTTCATGGCAAGCGACAGCGTGCCGATGTAGGTATAAAAGCGGGTGCCGATATTCTGGATATCGAAGACCAGCATGTCGACCCCCCGCAGCATCTCCGGGGTCGGACGGCAGGTAGCCCCGAACAGACTATGGACCGGCAGACCGGTTCTAGCATCAACTCCGGACGGAATCTTTTCGTCCGCTTCACCCCGGATACCATGTTCCGGGCTGTAAAGAGCCACCAAGCTGACGCCCGGTGCCCGGTGAAGGATGTCGATACTGCTGCGGCCGTCACCGGATCGCCCGGTGTGGTTGGTGATCAGACCGATTCGCTTCCCCTGCACGGCAGCAAAGCCCTGCTGTTCCAGCACGTCGATGCCGGCCAATACCGCACCGTTCGCCAGAGACGCCATGCAGCAGAATATGACAAAGGCAAGAGCAGACCTCATGACCGTCAGGGGATACGTGGCATGGATACAGGTGCGGTGAGGTGCCTCAGTCAAAACGGGCACGCCTCATCATGCCACTCCACCGGCTCCATCACGACCTGCCTCCCCAGTTCAGCCAGCAGCTGGTCCATATCGGCAACGAAGCCGGGCATGATGGCGATACGGATAATGCCGACCCGGTTATCAACGGTACTCATGACGTTCATCCCTTCATACGCCTCAAGAATAAACTTGAGGAAGACCATGTCGCGGTGGGCGACTTTGAAGTAGCGGCAAATCATCGCGGGCCCCTCGCACGAGGCTGTCCGGTCAATGGAATCGGCAGAGTTGTTGGTGATCATAGGATTTCCTCTTGTGCCACGGTGTTGGAGCGTGAGTGTAACAACTTTCGCACCGCTGTAAAGCATTATTGCAGCGACGGTAGCAGCCCCTTTTGTATTGTTTCGTCCGGCACGTGGTGGTATAAGACGACGTCACGGATTGGAGGCACGGAATGAATCACAATGAAGCTGATTCCTATTGGGGCGGCATCGTAAAATCAATGGGTCTGGTATTTGGCGACATCGGCACCAGCCCGATTTATACCCTGACCGTTATCATCGCCCTGACCAAGCCGACCCAGGAGAATGTTTTCGGCATTATCTCCCTGATCGTCTGGACGCTGATGATTCTGGTCAACATCGAGTACGCACTGCTGGCCATGAGCCTCTCCCGTAAAGGCGAAGGGGGCACCATTGTTCTGCGCGAGATTCTCGTGCGGATGATCAAGCCGGGACGACAGATGGTGTTTGTCACCTTCCTTTCCTACCTCGGAGTTGCACTGCTGTTGGGCGACGGCGTTATAACCCCTGCAATCAGTATCCTTTCAGCGGTGGAGGGTGCCCTCCTGATCCCGTCCTTAAGCGGGCTCAGCCAGTCTATGCTCATTCTGATCGCCGCAATCATCGCCGTTTTCCTGTTCGTGTTTCAGTTCAAGGGTACCGACAAGGTGGCAAAAGCTTTCGGCCCGATTATGGTGGTCTGGTTCGCGGCATTGACCATATCCGGCATCATCGCCCTGTTCTCATTTCCAGGCATTCTCGCTGCTGTCAGCCCCCATTACGCCATCGGATTCCTGGCAAAAAACGGCATGGCCGGTTTTTTTGTGCTTTCTGAAGTTATCCTCTGCGCCACCGGCGGAGAGGCGCTGTACGCAGACATGGGGCACCTTGGGCGCAAGCCGGTCAAACGTGCCTGGTATCTGGTTTTTGTTGCGCTGATCATTAACTATCTGGGCCAGGGCGCGTTCATCATCAGCCATCCTGATGCCAAGAATATCCTGTTCGGCATGGTGCAGTCACAGTCAGCGATGCTGTACATTCCCTTTCTGGTGCTGACGGTCATGGCTACGGTCATCGCGTCACAGGCGCTCATCAGCGGCGTTTTCTCCATCGTCTACCAGGGGATCACAACCCGTATTCTGCCGCTGTTAAAAGTTGACTATACGTCACATCAACTCAAGTCCCAGATATATATCGGCGCAGTGAACTGGATTCTGCTTGCGCTGGTCATCTTCATCATGCTGATTTTCAAGAAGTCGGAAAATCTTGCCGCTGCGTACGGCCTGGCCGTTACCGGCACCATGACCATAACCGGTGTCATGATGGTAATGATCTTTTCCCGGACGACAAAAAAATGGAAAGTGCCCATCGCCATCCTGGTAACCCTGGCGGATTTTGCCTTTCTGATTTCCAACCTGTACAAGCTGCCGCACGGCGGCTACTGGTCACTGATTCTAGCCTCCATTCCGCTTGCCGCCATCCTGATCTGGACCAAAGGGCAGCGGGCGCTGTATTTAGCGTTGCGGCCGCTTGATTTAGAAACCTACCTGATGAGTTATGAGCAGATCTACCGTAAAGGACATATCGCCGGCACCGGTCTCTTCTTCGTCAAGGAATGGAACACCATTCCCCCCTATCTGGTGCACTGCACCATACGGTCAAATATTATCTACCAACGGAACGTGCTGATATCCATCATCCGTACCGACGATCCATACGGTCTGGAGAGCAGTCTGACGACCGGTCTTGGGACCGGACTCGATGCGTTTGTGATCAAAGCCGGTTACATGGTGATGTTTGACATTGAGCAACTACTTAAGGACAACGGTATTGTGGAGAAGGTCATTTTCTACGGCATTGAGGATATTGCCACCGGCAATCCGGTCTGGAAGGTGTTTTCCATCCTGAAAAAACTGACCCCCAATTTCGTGCAATTTAACAAGCTCCCCGCAGCCAAACTGCAGGGCGTTGTCACACGGGTGGAGATGTAATGATAAACTGGGCGTTGTTACTCGTTGCTCTGGGGGTTATCCTGCTTGGGGCGACGGTTTTTACCAACGGACTGGAATGGTTCGGCAAAAAAATGAAGCTGTCGGACGGTGCGGTGGGGAGTATTTTCGCGGCGATCGGCACCGCCCTGCCGGAAACGCTGGTGCCGATTGTGGCCATTCAGTTTGGCACTGCGGAAGCCGGCCACAAGATCGGGGTCGGTGCCATCATCGGAGCCCCCTTCATGCTGGGGACTCTGGCTTTTTTCATCAGTGGACTGGCGGTGGTCTGGAACCGGAAAAAACGGGATGACTATCCGGTTATGCGGGTTGACACGGTCGTCATGCGCCGTGACATGGAATACTTTCTGGTACTGTACACCATTGCCATTGCGGCCTCGTTTTTGGGAAGTCATCCGGTGGTCAAAACCTTCATAGCCCTGGTGCTTTTCCTTACCTACACCGGGTATGTGCTGAAAACACTCCGGGGAGGAGGCGAACCGGAGGCGCACGAGATCGAGGAATCGGAGATCGACCCGTGCTATTTTGCACCAAAATCCCACGACCCGAAGATGGCGATTATCGGTGTTCAGGTGTTGAGCTCACTGCTGCTGATCGTCTGGGGTTCCTATATTTTTGTGGAAAAGGTGCAGATTATTTCCGTGCAGATGGGGATCTCTCCCTTCATTCTCGCCATGATCATCGCTCCTATCGCCACCGAACTTCCGGAAAAATTCAACAGTGTCATCTGGATCAACAAGGGGAAGGACACTCTGGCAATCGGTAACGTTACCGGCGCCATGGTTTTTCAGGGGTCGATCATTACCGCAATCGGAATATTGATGACCGACTGGCAGCTGAACACGGCAGCACTACTAACCGTTGCCCTGACCTTCGCCTCCGTCGGTTTGGCGTACCTGCAGATCAGGATCAAAAAACACCTGACGCCCGGCACATTGCTGGTGGGGGGGGTTTTCTACTTCGTCTTTCTGCTGCTGATCGTTACGGGGAAAATTGCAATTTGAACTACGGTTAAACACAGAGACACGGAGGCACAGAGAAAACATTAAATTACAATCAAGCCTGTGTAGAACCGATCTCCTGCACACATCCCCCCCTTTTGAAAGGGGGGGTAGGGGGAATTCAGATCCACCATTTCTTTCCTCCGTGTCTCTGTGTCTCCGTGTTTAACCAAGCTTACAACTTTTCCCACCGGCTCCCCTGCCACGTCCCGCGCCGTTCCATCTCCGCATCAATCAGATTGAGAATCTCGAACTTCTTTAGCGACCAGAGCGGTGCCACAAGATTGTCGTGCCCGCCGTCACCGGTCAGGCGATGGATCAGAATCTGCGGATCCAGCCGTTCCAGAAAATCGCACACCAGACCGGCGTAACTGTCCCTGTCCATAACCTGTACTTCGCCCCGCCCGTACATTTCAGCTAGTTCCGTCCCCTTCATGACGTGCAGCAGATGCAGCTTGACACCGTCCACCCCGAGCCGGTTCAGTTCACCCGCCATGGCCAGCATTTCCTCCCGAGTTTCACCCGGTATGCCGAGAATGACATGGGCACAAACCCGTAAACCACGGGACTTGGTACGCTGGACGGCATCGACGGAACAGTGGTGGTCATGCCGCCGGTTGATCAGTTGCAGACTTCGATCTGACATGGATTGAATGCCCAGTTCGAGCCAAAGATAGGTGTGAGCGGAGAGTTCCTGTAGATAGTCAAGGATATCGTCCGGCAGGCAGTCCGGACGGGTGGCGATGATCAGTCCAGCCAGATCGGAAACGGTGAGCGCTTCGGCAAATAATGACCGCAACTGTTCAACCGGTGCGTAGGTATTGGAATAGGCCTGGAAATAGGCGATGAATTTGGCCGCCCGATACTTGCGGCGCATAACCTCCTTGCCATCCTCCAACTGGGAGGCGATGCCGAGGTCGCGCCGGATGCCGTAGGAGCCGGATCCATGCCCGCCACAGAAGATGCAGCCCTGTGTATCCAGCGAACCGTCCCGGTTTGGACAGGTGAAACCGGCGTCAATAGAGATGCGCTGTACCTTGCAGCCAAAGACCTTTTTCAGCTCTTCGGCAAAGGTGTTGTACCGCTTGGTGGTCACGCAGCCACCCGGCAGGGGGACGGGACTACCGCTTCGCAGGGAACGTTTGTCTGGCAGAGCCCGCAGCCGGTCTGGGGTACTCCATACAGTGCCGAGAGTTTTTCCGGCGCGGTACCGTAGACCAGTTCACGGCAGCGGTACTTGTTGTGACCGTCACGGGAGATGGCGCCCACCGGACAGCGGGCAATACAGGCACCGCAGCTGCCGTTGTGGTAATGAAGGCAGTTGGCGGTGTGGCTGACGGAGGTACGTGGTGTCGGCGGCAGGGAGAGGGTGGTAATGACGCTGCCGCACCGGTGTGCGATCCCGCGCGAGGTAATGAAGCCATCACTCAGGCTGAACGTACCAAGCCCGGCGGCATAGGCGGCGTGACGCTCCGACCAGCTGGAGGCGATGCCGACCGGAGTATCGCTGAATTCCTGCCAAAGCGGAGAATATTGAGGAGCAAGCGCATCATGCCCCTGCGCCACCAGCCACGCCACCAGATGTCGGCGCAGATCTCCGTTTACAGCTTCTCCGTTGCTGCGGGTCAAGGCCCACTC
The DNA here is from genome assembly GCA_903852495.1 of uncultured Geobacteraceae bacterium. GTDB lineage: Bacteria > Desulfobacterota > Desulfuromonadia > Geobacterales > Pseudopelobacteraceae > JACRCG01. Next base: position 64,527 of record CAINRC010000181.1, read on the forward strand.
CCGGGAGGGAAGATCCCTCTGCGTACGGTTGCTTTCCCGCACCGCAGAACTGATGGGGAGAACCCAGCTGATTACGGTGGCCGCACCACCCAGTAGGTCACTCGGGAGCAGATGGAACGGACCGATTATTCGCCGATAGTCTTGGAATATGAGGTCGGACGCCGAAGCAAAACCAACCAGCGGATCGGTCAGATACGGGGTGTCACTATCCGGCAGACGGTTTCCCGGATGGGTACCGATAAAGCGCGCTATTTCACTGTTCAGCAGTTCTTTCATAGTCCACCGCCTCCGCAACTGGCTTGCCGGTTACAATTTACGCCCCAACATCACCCCGGAGCCGTTGGGCAGGTCGATACTGAGCCTTTGTACATCCAAAAGCCCCGCCTCCGTCATCAAGTCTGCCAGTTCCTTTCCGGAATATGACTGCCCCGTGCTGGTTCCCACAAGCATATTAAGCGAAAAGAGCGCGGGGAACGGCGGTCCGTCTTTGGTGTCATTCAGTATAAACTCCTGCACCATCAGTACACCGCCCGGATGGAGTGCTGCGACCGTTTTTCGCAAAAGTGCAGCACATGCTTCCGGGCCGTCGGAATGCAGCACATGGGAAAGCCAGGCTGCATCGAAGTCGTCCGGCAGCGGATCCGCGTGGAAGTCTCCGGAAGCAAAGGCGATTCTATCTGAAAGTCCGAAACGGGCGATTGTTCCCTCGGCAAAGGTCCGGGTAGTTGGCAGATCATACACAACCGCTGTAAGCTCCGGATTGGTAAGGCAGAAGTGAATCGCGTAGGTTCCCGGCCCACCACCCAGATCCAGAAGTTTACTCAAGCCGGTCAGCTTGATCGATTGAGCAACACGAGGTGCAAGCTGACTCGCCAGGTTGAACATCCCCATGAGAAAGCTTTCCCTGACGGTTTCGTCATCACCGTGGGAAACCGGCCCCCGTACCGGCTTGCCGGTGGTTACCGCTTCATCAAGACATGCCCAACTGGACACGAGGTGATGATGATGCATGATTATATGCCCCAGATAGCCGGGTGAAGATTTCGAAAGGGTAGTTGCGGCGAAGGGGGTGGTAGTGTAGGTGGAATCACGTTTTTCCAGCAGACCTATGGCCGTCAGCGCGTCCAGCAGCATTTCAGTTCCGCGTGGATCAGCGCCCCGAAGGATGGCTACCTCCGCAGCGCTCCGGGCCGTGCTGTCAAGGGCACTGAACATATCAAGCTTTACTCCGGCGTGGAGCGCACACGTGTTCCAGTAGCTTCCTGACAGCTGCAGCAAATCCGGTATCGTCCATTGAGTTGATGACATCTATGTACCTCCTGTAATTGTGTGCCGTAGTCCGTTGAGGAGCGAACAACGTGCAACTTGTAACAAACACGCCTGACAATATCCATAAAAATGAGCGGCTTCGCAACAGGCAGATATGGCCTTAGAACTCAGCGAATGGGTGGCATTACTGTTTTTTCTGAATTTGCAGCGCAAATTTATCTATTTTTATAATATGTACCTCTTGTTCTGAATGCAGCATACTCATAATTCTTCTGACATCATCTGAATCACCCTCAATACATTGAAAAAATTTCTTTTCCCATAATGCTTTTTCAAGATGAAGCGCCATGCTAACGGCTTGTTCGATGGTTAGTTTTATGTTTTTCTTGACGCCACTAATGAGCCCTTCCAAGGATTCTATGCTTGAAGCAAGAGCCGTTGATCTTACGTCTCCTTGCGAAAACTTGAATTTATCCGTGGAATCACGTTCAGTAAGGCGCTTAATCCAGGAAGCGTGCAAGTGTTCTTCCGTAGCCATTTCCGTCCAGAATTCATGATATTCAGGGTATCTGTAGGAAAACAGCTTGTATAATTTGCCAATAAGAAATTCCTGCTTCATAAATAATGCTACGAGTTCTTTCTGATCATTGTTTAAGTCCATACTGTTCCCCTAACAAATTATGCAGATGGTGTAGACGGCAAGTTTTTCTGTGCTGTAGTGCGAAGTGATAAACGAACTGGTAGTTATACAGTGTCATAAACACAAAAGAGCGGCATCGCTGCCGCTCTTTAAAGTATTCATGTATCTTGTAGCACTATTTCCGAACTGCCTTACCGGCAACCTGCATACGGATGATCGCACGCTCAAGTGCCGCTTCGTATATTTTGTACTGTTTGTCCTCAGAGGTCAGCTTCTTCATGGCCTCTTCAGCGCGGCCGATAGCGGCCTTGGCACGCTCAACATCAATCTCTGCCGCTGATTCGGCTGTTTCTACGAGCACGATGATCTTGTCATCCTGCACTTCAAAGTAGCCCCAGTTAAGTGACATATGCTCAACTACGCCGTTATTTTTGTACACAAGCTCACCGATCTTGAGCGAGGTAAGAAACGGAGCGTGACCAGGCAGCACACCGAATTCGCCAAGTTTACCACACGCGGTAACCTCTTCGACTTCGATATCGACAACCTTTTTATAGGGGGTAACTATTTCCAGCTTCATCTTTTCAGCCATTATTTGATCCTTGTATGGACGAGTATTGTCTCCGCCCGGAAGATCAGGGCAATCACGAGGATTGCCCCTACGAATATTTTAAATTGCAGCCAGTTTAGCAGCTTTTTCGATAGCCTCTTCGATGGAGCCAACCATGTAGAATGCCTGCTCAGGCATACTGTCATGCTTGCCGGCAACGATTTCCTGGAAGCCTTTGATGGTGTCTTTCAACTCAACGTATTTACCGGGTGAACCGGTGAACGCCTCAGCAACAAAGAACGGCTGTGACAGAAAGCGCTGAATCTTACGGGCACGGGCAACAACCAGCTTATCCTCTTCAGAAAGCTCGTCCATGCCAAGGATGGCGATGATATCCTGAAGATCTTTATACTTCTGCAGTACGTACTGTACCGAACGGGCAACAGCGTAGTGTTCTTCGCCGATAACCTGCGGGTCAAGAATACGTGAGGTGGAGTCAAGCGGGTCAACTGCCGGGTAGATACCGAGTTCGGCAATCTGACGGGAAAGAACCGTGGTTGCATCCAAGTGGGCAAACGCGGTAGCCGGAGCCGGGTCAGTCAAGTCATCGGCAGGTACGTAGATAGCCTGAACGGAGGTGATGGAACCTTTCTTCGTGGAGGTAATACGCTCCTGAAGCTCGCCCATCTCAGTTGCCAGCGTAGGCTGGTAACCAACAGCCGAAGGGATACGCCCGAGAAGAGCAGAAACCTCTGAACCAGCCTGGGTAAAACGGAAGATGTTATCGATAAAGAGCAGAACGTCCTGGCCTTCTTCGTCACGGAAGTATTCAGCAACGGAAAGAGCGGTCAGAGCAACGCGGGCACGCGCCCCTGGAGGCTCGTTCATCTGGCCGTAGACGAGAGCAGCTTTGTCAAGAACGCCGGATTCCTTCATTTCCATCCAAAGGTCGTTCCCTTCACGGGTACGCTCACCGACGCCGGCGAAAACGGAGTAGCCGCCGTGCTGCTTGGCGATGTTATTGATCAGTTCCATAATAAGAACAGTCTTGCCAACGCCGGCGCCGCCGAACAGGCCGATCTTGCCGCCACGTGCGTACGGTGCGAGCAGGTCAACAACCTTGATGCCGGTTGTGAACGC
>CAINRC010000182.1 GCA_903852495.1 uncultured Geobacteraceae bacterium
CAATATGTTTTTTAACCGTTCTGCGGTGAATGCCGAGCTTCTTGGCAATGGCGCGCATACTGAACCCTTGTCGATGCAATGAAATTATGTCCATGAAAGCCTCCGTTGTGATCATGATGCTCACCTCCTTTTAAGAAGGTAAACATCGATAGAGGTGGTACACTTTTCATTGCCATTTTTGGTACAGTTTTAGATTACCACTAACCCCCATCCCTGTAATCAGGGACAACGAAGGATGAAACTTTTGTAAAGAGTGGTCATAATTACCCTTGCCAGTAGTTCCAACGGATTATTTCTAAGCCATCGGAGGGTAATTATGACCACAAAAAAAGATAGCACAGTATTGTCGGTAGTTCATCCAGTTTGTTGCGGGCTTGATGTCCACAAAAAGAAGATTTCCGCCTGTCTTCTTGGAGCGGGAGATGCGGCGGATACTATCCTGATCAAGGAGTTTGGCACATTTACAGACGAAATTGAACAACTTCGCACCTGGCTTGCTGAACATGAATGTCCGATCGTTGCCATGGAAAGCACCGGCGTGTATTGGCGTCCAGTCCATAACATACTGGAAGGAGAAGTGGAGGTGATTCTTGTCAATGCGCGTCATATCAAGAATGTGCCGGGCTGTAAGACAGATATAGAGGACAGTCGCTGGCTTGCCGGATTGCTGCAGCATGGTCTGCTTCGCGGGAGTTTCATCCCCGCCAAAGAGATCCGGTACTGGCGGGAACTGGGGCGTAGCCGTCGCAAGAACACGGAGGCGATTGGAGATTATAAAAGACGGGTGCATAAATTATTTGAATCCGCCAACATCAAGATTGATTCCGTTGTATCCGATCTTTTCAGCATGACAGGCCGTAATCTGATTTCCCGGCTTCTCTCCGGCACATTCACATTGAGCCTGACCGATGTGCAGGAATGCGCCAGGGGTCGTTTGCGTGACAAGGCGCAAGAGCTCTATCGGAGCATTCAGGGATTTTTTGAAGAGCATCATCGCTTCCTCCTGGCAGGCATGATGCGTATTCTCAAGACCCTGGAGCAGGAAAACGAGGAAATCAGTGCCAGGATGAAAGAACTTATGCAGGCTCAACAAGATCTTCTGAACAGACTGGATGAGGTCCCGGGAATCAGTGAGCTATCAGCACAATATGTTTTGAGTGAACTTGGCCCCGAGCTGGACACATTTCCCAATGCGGCAGCCTTGGCAGCGTGGGCCGGGCTTTGCCCCGGCAACAATGAAAGCGCTGGAAAACGTAAAAGCGGCAGGTCTCCTGTGACAAAGCATCACCTGAAGAGCATCATGATTGAGATAGCCTGGGCCGCTGTCAAAAAGAAAGGATCATACTACCGTGACAAGTACTGGCGTCTGCGATACCGCCTGGGGCCGAAAAAAGCCATTGTCGCCATTGCCCATCGAATTGTCAAAGCGTTGTTTGCCATTATCAAGCATGGTGAGCGCTATAAGGAACTGGGAGAGGATTATCTGGCCCAGCGAGGCAATGTCAACAAGTTGGTAAAAATCAGGAAAGAGGCCAAGGCTCTTGGTTATGACCTGGTTGCGATAGCTGCGGCATAAAATGTAAACTTGTCAGCAAGAGGTCGATTGTTAAATGGAGCCATAGAGCGCGGTGTCTAACATGACCGGCAGCCATCTGCACAACAAATTGTCAGCCTGTTTACAGGACTACGAATATAAAAATCATACTTGCAGCGGCTGTTCTGACTTATTTTCGATACATTATAAAAATCGTAACTATTACTCCATCTCGTTCGTCAGAGGGGGTGGAGTTTCATATAAACTGAAATCAGGAAGGGTAGTTTTTCCATGGCTATTACAAGGCTTACTGTTGTTTGCCGCTGTACATTTTTTGCGGAGACCATCTCCTGTGTGCCCGGCTGCGGCAGGCGAGCAACGATGGTGCAGCCGGCACGGTTGAAGAGGTCGAGCGTATCGTCGGACGCATCTGGACCTCCTGGCCGGACACACGGATAATCGTTAGCGGCGACAGTGGGTTTTGCCGGGAAGACCTGATGGCCTGGTGCGAAGATCACGATGTCGATTTTCTTCTTGGG